>JAFGVO010000297.1 GCA_016937935.1 Deltaproteobacteria bacterium
ATCCTGTCCAGGAAGTTCAGAGTTGGTTCCGTCGGATACGCCGTTGCAATCCCCTTTATCAGCTCCGAAACCGCATTCAGCTTCGATACGAAGAGGCTGCAAAATAACAGAACTGTCAGAATCGGTACCAGCAATTATGTTAGAATCACTGTCAAATTTGATTTCTGAATTGCTGTCTGAGGCACTGTCCAGGGCATTATCAGTAGAACCGCTATCAGCTGTATCCTTGTCAGAACCAGCAGATTCCCCGGTACAGCCTGTGTAAACAAACATTAAAAAAAGTACTGACAATAAAATCTTACGTTTCATAAAATATCTCCTTGGTAGTGATAATCCTGAGGAACGCTATTTTTTTACAGTTATTTTTCAGCGCTCTAATAATTGATCAGTGGGGTTCTTTTTAAATAAACGGGTGGTTCATACATTTTTTTTGCCCTTTTTATGGCTTTACGGGCACTCTAAAGTAGTTAAATTTAAATTCATGCATTTAAAACATTAACTATCAACTTATAACCTTTGGAATAATTATGAAAAGACTGAAACCAACATCTATTTATTGTGTATTTTTTCTGACAATTACCACATTATGTGGCTGCGAAGAACCTTCAAAAGTAAACCATGCGGGTAGTGAAGACACACCAATTGATACTTCTATTGGAAGTGACAGTTCCAGTGACACTGCCAGTGACTCCATGACTGATCAAAATTCATCTATTGCAGATACAGATACTGATACCGTTCTTGAACCCCTTCAGATTATTTCGGAACTTCCACAAGGATTTACTAACGCTAATCCTGCGGATACCGATTCCAGTTATGGCGGATATGAAGTAATCGGAGCTTTGGATAAAAATATGGTTCATGATGAAAATTCCGTTTGTGCAAATATTATTCGAGTCATCGTCCGCGATTTCACAAAAGAACACAACGATTTCCAGGACGCCTGGAACAACAGTTCTGTTGAGATGACCCTCGGTGCAGATCAAAAACCCGTTGCGTCAGATTCAAATAATACCCTGCTTGAAACAGAGTGGTATCACAATATTGATGGGGTGAACATGCCGTTTGCTGTTGATCTTTGGCTGGAACCCGTTGGTGATACTTTTGTGTTTGATTCCGCAAACTTTTTTCCTATTGATAATTTTGGCTTCCCGGACATCTATTCCTGTTGTGATAACAATGGGTGTCCACACAACTTTCATTTCACTACAGAAATGCATACAAAATTCAAATACAATGGCGGAGAAGAATTTACATTTATCGGTGATGATGATGTATTTGTTTTTATAAACAATCAGCTGGTTATCGATCTGGGCGGCGTCCACGAACCGAAGACAGAAACGGTCATTCTTGATGATGTTGCTGAAAAACTTTCATTACAGCAAGGGGAAGTTTATTCCATCGATTTGTTTCAGGCAGAACGACAATGGTGCGGATCAACTTTTCGCATCGAAACAACACTCGACTTTTCCGGTTGCGGTATCATTCTTCCGACCGATATCACAATCGATTAGTAATCTTTACATTTTTTTGCCTCCAGTAAAAAGAGGCTTGCCGGCAAGATCAACTATTTACATTCTTAAACTAATACACATGGAGTTTTCAGATTGCCTATGATATTAATTGACTGGCACTTAAATGCTTTGATGAACTATGAAATCAGTTTGAGTTTTCCATGAAGAGCAGCTTCATAAAATGACCTTTTTAACTTCGATTCAATTGTCAGGAAAAAAAACCTGGCAGCCGTGCCGGTTTATTAGTTACTATGTTGTATTAATGTTTGCTATGTTGCCGGCAACCGCTCCGGTTAACGCACTGCAGATAACCAATACCCAGCCCATTCCTAAAATTATTATGCTGGATGTGAAGGGGGTGACGCCATATTCTATGGAACTTTACCATTCTATGCGTGCACAGTTATCCGCATCACCTTTAACTCTCGAGAGAATCGAACTGCCAAATTCTGACATCTTCACCTCTGACCCGCTAAAAAGTGCCGCAAATATTGCCAGGCAAAATAATGCATCAATGGTATTCTGGATTGAAGATAAAAAAACATGTCATCTGTATTTTTATCTTCCTGATAAAGAGAACAGCTCTATCAGGAGTCGAACACTCAACCTCAAACTCAACAATCCGTGGAGTCGTTTTCAGGTTATCTCAATTGCTGCAGCCAGCATGATAGAGGGATTTCTTGTTTCAAATCAATTGAACCCCACTCCCCCTCCAGTGCCCCCATCTGTACCGGAGCCTAAACAGAATGCTGAATCAAATAAAAAAGTTAAAAATTTACCAATGTTTGAACTTTCTACAGCATATTCAGGCAGGCTCCTGGCCAATAAATTATTTACAAACGGCATTGCAATAGGCGTAGGAAGAAAACTGAACCGGCACCTGGTTGCATCATTTTCATTTGCCTCCAATTTTCCGGCGGTTATTGAAAATAGCGACTATCGTCTTTCTATCTCTTCAAAAATTATTGAAATATCAGCTGCGGCCAGATGGATGCCGGGTATTATGGATATCAGACTTGGTATTGCATGGTCAATGAACCTCCAATCATTTTCGACAACCACACACACACAGAGTATTATTCCTGTCTCCAATGGCTTAAAAAGAATTAACGTTCTCTCTTCTTTTCTTTCAGTTTCATGGATAAATAGCAGAAATCTAGGTCTTTTTATCCGAGTTGGTGCCAACTTTCCTCTGAATGATACAATTTACAGCATAAATCGAATTGAAGGTAATTCAGCCGAAGTTGTACCATATCGTATTCAACCTTTATTTATGTCCGGGTTTATTATTTTAATATAGCAAAGCTGAATTTCTAATAATTACTGTTTAAGTTGATTCATTCGATTTTGTGCTTTGGGTATTAAAGAACTCTCAGGATATAGTTTAATGAATTGACTGAGACTTTGTATCTCTTCATTTTTATTGCCGAGTTTTCTAAATGATTCAGCTATACCAAAGTATGCCTCTTCTGCCAGAGGTCCATTTTCAACCTTCTTAATATATTTCTGATAATGTGAGAGGGCTTCCCGGGGTTTGTTTAAAAATCGCAGCTCAATCTTTGCAAGACTGATGAACACAGTCATTGATTCTGGGTTATGAGGATAAGCATCCAACACTTTTTTATAATTAGAAACCGCACACTCCCAATCTTGTTTTATGAGGCATGATTGTGCTTTTTTTGTCAATGTGTAGATAGATTCATGGGAGTTATTGCCATTGCTGTTTTTATTGGATCTGGATGGAACCGCCGGAGTCTGCAGGTGATCCGGGTTATTGGATTTGCCCAAGGCACCTGTATTCGAGGTTATTGCTTTATCTGATGACTGATTTTTATTAACTGTATTTATGGAATTCAATTCAAATGTCGATGCCAGCTCCAGTAATTTTCTTCTCAGCACGTCGGTTCTTGGAGTGGTAACCGAGAAAATTTTTCCGGCAGCCAGTTCGGCTCCATTACCCAATGACACATGGAAGGTTGCTGAACTGTTAACAGGCTTAAATTCGACTATACCACGAAAGACTTCTACTCTGGTGTCCTGCAAAGAAACCTGAACTGTAAATATTGTTCCTTTTACAAAAACCTGTCCATGAGGGGCATCAATACTGACATTGTGCTTGTGGACGCGATTGGGATTGACAAATAACCCGATGGTTCCGCTTCGAAGGGAAACTTTTACATCACCGCCATCTTTGATCAGTACCCCTGGTTCGTCATTATTACAATAAGATAAAAATACACCTTCGACAATCTCATTTGGCTCTGATGCTTTGCATTGCAACATCATCGTTCTATCTTTACTTGAAGGTAGAAAAAACATTAAAAAAACTGTCACAACAGCACATATTACAACAGCTGCTGCTGCGGCAGACCATTGATAAAATCGCAATTTACGAAGCTGGCGCCGCTCCTGGTTAATTTTCAATACATTGTTCAGGCTGTTATTCAGCTCAAACTTTTCAAAATCATCGGGCAGTTTATTTAGAGATGATACCAGCTTTACAAAATTCTGACAATCCTCACATTCAGTTAAATGTTTCGAAACCGCCTCGGCCTTCTCATTGGTATAATCTTCGGAAATTTGTGCGTCCCAGTAAGACGTTACCTCCGAACAAGATATTTGATATTGTTTTTTAGCAGTGTCAGTCATGATATTTCCTCCAATATCCCGGCCTGTAAATCAGGATGTTCCTTCAGAATGGCTCTAAGTTCTTTATATGCGGTTCTCAGCCTGTCTTTCACTGTATTTGGGGAGACATTGGTTAGCTCTGCTACCTCTGATACAGTATAATCATGTGCCAGATGAAGAAGAAGAGACACTCGGCGCTTCTGAGGAATATTTTCCAGTTTGTTAAGAAGATCCTGAAACATCCTTTTACGAATCAGCAAATGTTCTGTATCCGTGGAATTGAAAGCGGATTCATCAGATATTTCGTCAATTGATTCCAGTGATTTAAACGTTTGTTCCGTTGAACGCTTCTTCTTAATGACCTTTAATGATACCCGACGGGCAATGCTGCCTGACCAGGATTCAAGGCTTCCAATACCACGAAAAGTCTGCAGGCTTTTCAATACTTCGAGGGCTGCGATTTGCGTAGCTTCTTCAGCAAGTTCTCTGTTTCCGGTTATAGCCCAGGCTATATGAAAAATTTTAGGATACAATCGACGCAAAAGCATTGCTTCCACTTGAGTGTCTTTTCTCGCAGCTTTTACAAGTTGAATATCAGTCAATGGCATCGCTTCGTAATTGTTCACATTTATTCCTTCGAGGTAATGAAAATCAGTGTTCATACCAACCATGTGGGGAACAATCTATAATAGCGGGCGGATTTTTTATAAAAAATTTGTTGTTTTCTTTGATTCAATTCTCTTACTGAGCATCAGCATTAAGCAAGGCGAGACCATAATATTCCACATCGGTATCTTCACCGGAATAACCGGCACTATAAATATATTGCATATTACATGTATTAATTGTCATTGTTTCATCGGAGGTCTGACGCAGTATTTCTCCCTGGGCAATTCCGTTTTTAAGCCAGTCTCCGCCAGAGATGTTATTCATGGATGCAAATGGGTTGTCTTCGGTATCCGCAAGGGGTTTAAAGGCACCGTCCAGTCTGTTTCCAGTCCAGGATCTGACGTAACGTCCCGTGTCACCAAGAGCAGTAACAAGCAGCAGGTATTGATCCGTACCGTCCATTTTGTAAACGCTGCATGAATCGAATAACGAATACTGTTCATCCTGTAATACTATTTCTGTGCTTCCTTCAAAACCATTGGGAAAATCGCTTTTTGCTGTTCGTGCACGGTAAAGTATACCATTTAACCCGGTAAAGAACATGTAGCAGTCTGTGTCATCACAAATTATCCAGTAATCAAAACCGAGGGCATCGTTATCTGTCAAAATTGCGGGCATTGCCATGAATCGGGTTACCGGACTCCATGACAGAAAGTCCTCCGGAGTTTTAGTTGTAGAGTATGCGGGTTCCTGAGTTTGAAAAATCAGATACCATAATTTTTGCGGAGAAAAATAAAACAGTTGAGGTGCTGCAAGATAAGTCAGGAGATTTTCGTTTTCCAGATTGGTTATTTGTTCCGAGTTGTCCGCAACACTCCAATCTGTAAAACTCAGATATGCAATACCAATCCCGTCCCCTAAGTTCGTTGCGAAGATATGCCAGGTATCGTTAAAAAAAAGAGCGCTAGGATCCTTGATTGCAGTACTGGTACCTTTTGGAAAAATCAACATGTCTGAAGATGTCCACTTAAAACCGGCTGGAACACCGCAGTTTACAGTTGAGTCTGAATCAGAGTCAGGCCCGCTATCAGATGCAGCATCAGTAACTGTATCCGAATCAATAGTAATAATACCATTTATCTGATTGTCAGATTGCTGCTCTTTTCCAAAGATTGTTTCATCCCGGCAACCGGTTAAAATTACAATGCACCAGATAAAACAGAATATCAGAAACTTAACATTCATAAGAAATGTCTCCATCAAATATTAAGACGATTAGAGTCATTTAATCATCCTTATTTGACATATTGTATACTTACAAGGGCAGATTATCAATACTGACCAAAAGTTGTTTGTATCTTCCTAATAAACAGCACTATTAAAATGATTTTAAAACCAAAACCGCCCGATGTTGATACGCCAGTACACTAATCGGGTATTATCACTATCGTTTAATCGATAACAAATGTTTATGGAGGTTTAATAATGATTGTTAAAAAGCTAATTGACCTGATTTTTATTCTATTAATTGTCTGTGTGCTGGTTGCATTAGGATGTACTGATGCAAAAAGCGGAAGTCAGAACAATTATACTGACACAAACAGTGATGCAGATACAAACAGTGGTATAGATACAAACAGTGGTACAGATACAAACAGTGGTACAGACACAAACAGTGCTGCAGACACAAACAGTGCTGCAGACACAAACAGTGCTGCAGACACAGACAGTAATTTTGATACTGGCAGTGACGCAGACATTGATACTGATACACAGTTGCCTCCAGACTGTCTGGAAGCGGGTCAGGAACTTCCCTGCATGCCGGCGGAAGGATACGATCAAGGTGGTCAACATCCGGAGGGTCAGGTTAAATCTGTTGATTTTTATTCACCAGTAACCCAAAACACGAGAACCATGTGGATATATACACCGCCCGGTTACGATCCAAACAAAAAATATTCAGTTATTTATGGTTATCCAGGCATCGATGCAGGTGCTGATACTATCTTTGCGGGTTGGTGTGTTGCTGCTGGCATTTTAGCAGATAACCTTATTGGTCAGGGGAGAATCAAACCTCTGATCATTATAGGTGTGGATTATCAGACTGATAGCCCAAATGACTATGCTGAAACATTTGAATCTGTTATCCCTTATGTTGAAGCGAATTATTCTGTATTTACAGATGCTGACCACAGAGGCATTTATGGTTATTCTCTAGGTGGTGGAGAAGCATTCAATCTGGGATGTAAAAATCTGGATAAATTTCATTATATCAGTCCATCGTCAGCAGCACCCAATAAAGCTCCTGATGATCAACTGTTTCCAGACAGTGGTGCCGAGGCTAAAGAAAAGCTGAAAACATTACTTATTTCCTGCGGTACGGTTGATTGGATAGGCCTTTTTCCAGCCAGTGAAAACGCTCACAATTATTGTGTGGAAAATAATATTCCCCATGACTGGTTGCCTGTTGAAGGGGGAAACCATGATGCCGGAGTATGGCGCCCAGCCATGTGGAACTTCCTCCAACTGGCCGACAAAGCTGGAATTTCAGATTAGCATTTATTAAAAATAAGATAAAAAGCACCCGATATTAATTCGGCAGTACACTACTTAGATATAATCAGAATTGTTTAACAACAATAAAAAGTAAAAGAAGGTATTTTAATGATTGATAAAAAATTAAATCGAGGGATTTTCATTTTATTTATAAGCAGTATGTTATCAGCCTTCGGGTGCACAGATGCAAAAAACAATACAGACACAAACAACATTGCAGACACAGACAGCGATTTTGACACAAACAGCAGTGATGCAGACACAGACAGCAATTTTGATATCGGCAGTGACTCAGACATTGATACTGATTCAGGAATATCAAATCTGCCTAAAGGGCAGGCAATTTATTTTGTATCTCCAAGTGGAAATGACAATAATCCAGGAACAATAGACGATCCCTTTTTAACACTGACCAAAGCCCGGGATGCGGTGCGAACTATCAACAACGACATGACAGGAGACATTTATGTCTACTTGCGTGGGGGAGATTATCGAATTACGGACACTGTTTCGTTTACTACGCAGGATTCAGGAACAAACGGATTCAAAATTTTTTATAAAGCCTATCCCGAGGAAATTCCTATTCTAAACGGGTCTGTACCGGTTACAAATTGGGAATATCACAGTGACGGAATTTACAAGGCTTCTTTAAAACGCTCTTACAAACTGCGCAATCTATATGTGAATGATCAGCGTGCGTTTATGACATCAAAGAAAATCACCTCTATTGGAGGGTATGGCACAAATTCTATAACCGCCGGAGAAGCAGATTGGGCATGGACAAGCGGCACTAACAGTGACGGAGCACAGTACAGCATATGGGATATGCCTGAAGTTGCCTCAAACCGGGATGATCTGGAAATTGTCAATGGCACAACATGGAATGAAAATATAGTTTGCGTGCGAGATGTTATAACCACATTTGAAAACAATCGGGCATTACTTTTTCAGCAGCCCTACGGCTCAATTGCACAACTCCCTGGTTGGGGAGCAGGATTCAGTGTGAACGGGACACATACTGTCTACAATGCTTACGAGTTTCTGGATTCTCCAGGAGAGTTCTATTTTGATAAATCTACACAAACTCTATACTACTATCCCCGCCAGAACGAGGATATGTCCACTGGGAAAGTGGAAGCTCCTTTTATAGAGAAACTGCTTGATATTTCCGGTGTCTCAAACAATGACAGAATTCATGATATTACATTCCAGGGAATCATATTTGCCAACACCGACTACAACCTTTATCAGGTCGGTGATTCTCACGGCAAGGCCACATGTCAGGGATCAACCATATATCGCGCATACGGTGATGGGAATTGGCACAATAGCAAATATGAAATCACTGATACCCCGCCGGGGATGATCAATGTCAACAGTGCCAAATCCATCGATTTTCTTGACAACGTGGTAAAACATAGCGGCAGTGAAGGTATCTCTATGATTAATGATGTTATAAATTCAAATATCACAGGAAATCTTATTACAGATATTGCCGGAAGCGGATTGACAATCGGCAGTCCTCAACACATTTATATCGGTGACGGCGGAGAGCATGCCCTATATGCACCTGGAGTTGAGGG
>JAFGVO010000298.1 GCA_016937935.1 Deltaproteobacteria bacterium
ACTGAAAATAAATGTTATCAATATGAATCACCGCATGATCAGTATCACTTGTCATTTCCCCATCTACGGATACATCTGGCTGTACTGTAAAGGCAAGACCGTTTACACTTTTTAAAATTTCATCCCTTACAAGATTGTCCGATTCACTCCATCCCTGAGTGATTGACCAGCTCTCTTTTGCCCAGTCGGGATAGTATAGATTTTTCAGATCAATTCGATAATATGCGGGTTCTGCGGATATTGAAATAGTATCCTGAAATTCCTGCCATACTCCTCCATATTCTGACTGGTACAATGGACTTCTAACCGAAATTCTGAGACTTCGTGTTTTGTCTGCAGTTGCAGCAATCCACATTGCAGTGTAATCGCTCAAGTCAAATCCGATTCTGTCTTTGGAGAAATATTCACATGTAGCCCACTCATCCCAGGCTTTTGGCTGTTTTGCAAAATTCACATCAAGTAGAAAATCTCCGGTTCCTGAAAGTGGAGAATCAACATTAAACTCTCCGGTCATTACACTTCCCGTAGAGGCGGAAGTTGTTAAAAAAGTGTTAAATCCTGAGGTATCATCAGAAAATTCAAAGTTGTTAACAGCTAGTGGATTGAACCCTTCAAGTGTTATGGGGTCATTTAGCAGGGTTTCATCAAGTGGTTCGTAAACAGGCTGTTTTATAACGCCCTGTGCAATATGGCGGTTAAAATCATAGATAGAATCTTTTAAAATGCTTTTTAATGTATCTACATCTTTATGCCATTGGTCCAGATCTATATTGGGATCTTCGTCAACAGCTGATTCAATCTGAGCAGACCATTTTGTAATTTTTTCGTCCATTTTTTCAAATATAAAAACCGTATCAAGATAATCCTGCCCAATCTTGTTAAAACTGTCCCAGCTTGTAAGGGCAAGGTTTTTAAACAGGTTGTCACAAAAAGGAGGCATCATTAATGCTCCTGTATCCAGGTTACAGCCAGGTCTCGGGTCGCAGCTTAAAGGTTCCACATTCCAGTCCGGAATCGGATCCGCATCGCACCACTGCTGGGGATTCATATACATGTCAAATGGTCCAAAGGTATTGTCAAGATCCCAGGGGATGAGACTGAAAACCCCGGTATTATCCATTGTGTGGTACCAGTAAAAGTTGTGAGGTGTCTCTTCAGAGTAAAAACCTGTTACTCCGTCCCAGTTTCGCATTGATCTGTCAACAGCCATATATTTAAGAATATGTTCTATATCAATCCATGGTTTGATCTTTTTTAAAAAATCAGTTTCAGTTGCAGAGTCAACAACATTTCCAAACTTAATAAAATCAGCACCGTCAGGTTTATCCTCAACAGAATTGTTTGTTTCGAGGTGTTCTAAAACATAAGATTTGGGAAGATTTGATACGGGCCAAATCTCTTTATAAAGATTTCCGTCTCCATCTCCATCTTCCGGATATCTGTAGGCTGTAAATCTTCCGTCAACTGCTTCAACTGCAATAAATAGACCGGAGTATTTACCGTTTACAAAAACTTTTGCATGGGCGCTTCTTGGAGCTGTTACACCAAATTCATTAAAAAGAGAGTAGGAGAGGCGGTCTCTAAGTTTGGAGTTGTCAGAGCTCATTGAGTGAAGATTTAATTTTTTCAGGCCGAACAGTCTTGCTGTTTCATCGTATTCACTAAATTTAATTTTTTGAGAGAGTTTTGCACATCCGTCTTCGTAACTGCGAACACCTCCAAAGTCATCCCAGCAGTGGTGAAGACTGTAGGCACCTTTATAGCGGTATCCTATTTTATCAAAGGTAATATCAATATCTCCACCTGTAATATGCAGTGATGCGGGTTTGTATACTTCCAGATCTCCGTGTTCATCAAGTTCTTTAAGATCCGATTCATCAATAGTAATGTGATATTCAAGGATGGTATCCTGCTTAAAAACAGTCAGATCCTGATCTTTGGCGGTAAATTTTATTTTACCAGAGTCAGAGTCTGTTCCAACGGTTGTATTGGTGTCTGTATCATCATCTACGTATTTTGGGGCTCTTTTACAGGATGTGGCGCTAAAAACAGTTGTTAATAATAGAAGTGCAGCGAGTTGATAAATTTTCACAGTTTTATTGCTTATCTTTAATGTATTTATGTTTGTATCAATGTTTTTCATAAGCTCTCCTCAAATTTATTTTATTGCACCTGCTCAGTATTAAAGTAACATTTTTAATTGGTTTAAGCTCATGAAAATTTCAAATTGATAACTTACAAATTAATAACTTAATTGATAACTTAAAGGAGTTGATATATTCTGTTATTTTTTTGCGGGAGAAGCAGATGTTATTTACAGAGCGGGAACAATTAAGACATAAAATAATGACTCTGGCTGATTCTTTTAATAATGAACGTTCAGCGGTTTTGCAGATTTTGCAGGAGATTCAGACCGAATATGGGTATATTTCCAGTTATGCAATGCAGATAACTGCTGATATTCTCCATATACATCCCGTTGAGGTGTATAGTGTGGTCTCATTTTATGAGTTTTTGAGTGATGTAAAAAGCGGCAATTACGTAATATCTTTAAGTGACTGCATTGCCCATGACAGTGCAAAGAAACAGGCGATTGCCAGGCAGCTCTCAAATGATTTGGGCATCGATTTTGGCGAGACAACCGATGACGGTCTTTTCACTCTCAAAAAGACTGGCTGCATAGGTATGTGTGATCAGGGGCCGGTGGTGCTTGTTAATGAGAGAATCTATACGCAATTTTCTTTTCAGGATGTGGGTAGAATTATTGATGACTGCAGAAAAAATTTTGTATTTGACAGTGTTGAGGTGAAAAGTTGAAAAGTTCGGTAATCAGCCGTTTAAGTTTTTCTGGTGTTACCCCCGGAGTAGGGCTCAAGAATGCGCTTTTAATGTCATCACCTGAAATGATAGAACACATTTTAAAGAGTGGACTTGCGGGACGAGGGGGAGGGGCCTTTTTGACAGGTGCCAAGTGGAAAGCTGTTGCAGACAGAAAGGCACCAGTCAGATATGTTATCTGTAACGGAGCTGAAGGTGAGCCCGGTTCGTTTAAAGACAGAGCAATATTGTCGGCCTATTCACAGCTTGTTTTTGAGGGGATGACCATTGCCGCAATTGCTGCAGGTGCCAGGGAGGGAATACTCTTTTTAAGGGCTGAATATGCATACATGAGACCTCACCTTGAATCTGTTTTAAACGCCAGAAAAGAGAATGGTCAGCTTGGTAAAAACATAAACGGTGTTAAAGGGGCAGACTTTGAAATAACAATAAGAGAAGGTGACGGGGCCTATATTTGCGGTCAGGAGACTGCTTTAATAGAGTTTCTGGAAGGGTTCAGGGGAGAGCCTAGAAATCGCCCTCCGTATCCTGCTGAAAATGGATATTACGGCTGCCCCACACTTGTTCATAATGTTGAGACTTTGGGCTGGGTTACTTCAATATTTGAAAAAGGTGTAAAGTGGTTCAGATCCCTCGGGTCAAAAAGATCTCCCGGGTTAAAGCTTTTTAGTGTTTCAGGTGATTGCGCAAGTCCCGGTGTTTATGAGTTTCCTCTAGGCCTTTCTGTAAATGAAATTTTAGAAGTAGTGGGCGCAGGGGATGTAAAAGGTGTTCAGATTGGCGGGGCGTCGGGAAAAATAATCAATCCCCTCCAGTTTGAGAGAAAAATTGATGCTGTTGATCTGCCCTACGGCGGAGCAATTATCATTTTTGGTAAAAACAGAGATATGCTCGAAGTTGCTCACAGCTATCTTGAATTTTTTTCAAAAGAGTCCTGTGGTCAGTGTACTCCCTGCAGAGCGGGCATTGTGAAAATTCTTAACGGGGTTAAGGCATTACGGGATGGTTCATGTACCATGAGTTATTTAAACCGTCTTGTTGAGCTTGGGGAGACAATCGAACTTTCATCAAAATGTGGTCTGGGTCAGTCTGCACCGGCTGCATTTTTATCAATTGTAAAACATTATCCAGATGAGCTTACAGGTAAAAGGGGTGATAACAGAGGTTATAACAGAGGTGAGATAAATGAGGCATAAAAGCTGCAGAACCCCTGGAAGTCAGCGAACCATCTGCATAAATGAAGATGACAGGGATATTAAGCCTGAAAATATTAAAGTAAAAATTGATAACAGGCAGATTACTGTACCAAGGGGCACAACAATTCTTGAAGCGGCTAAAAAACTTGAAATCGAGATTCCTGCAATCTGTACCCACGAAGATTTGCATGTTGTTGGTAATTGCCGCCTTTGCAGTGTCAAGGTTGAAGGGTACGATGCTCTCCAGACTGCCTGTTCGTTTCCCATTACAAAACCGGTCAATATTAGAACCTATGGAAAAGATATTAGAAAAGTAAGAAAAAATCTTGTGGAACTGATGCTTCCAAAAAGCTGTTATAACTGCGCAACATGCGGCAAAAAAGGCAACTGTGAATTTGAGCTTATTTTTAAGCGCTATGGAATAACAGAGCTCTCTTTTGCAGATACTCAAACCGTTCATAACAAAAAGGACCAGAGCGGCGGTGCCCTTGTTATGGATATGGACAAGTGTATTTTGTGCAGAAGGTGCGCAAGAACATGCATCGATTTACAGGAGGTTGGCACTCTTGATGTTGCAGGTAAAGGTGTAACTACACGCATCACAACTTTTTTAAATCGAAAATTATCAGATGTTGTCTGTATTTCGTGCGGGCAGTGTGCTGTAAGATGCCCCACAGGAGCATTGACAATACGTGATGACACAAAAAATGTTTTCTCTGCAATTGACAATCCTGTTGTAAAAACCACTGTCCAGGTATCTCCCTGGTTAAAAGCCTCTATTGGTGAGATGTTTGAAAAGGCACCCGGCGAATATGTTTCAAGTTCTATTGTTACAGCATTAAAAAGAACCGGCTTTGACAGGGTTTATGATTCTTCATATGGCGAAGATATATACATGGTTGAGCTTATAAAATTTTTATTCAGTCGTGTATGGAAAAATTTTAATGCACTTCATGAAACCTCCTATCCATTGTTATCAAGCGACTGCCCAGGGTGGGTAAACTATGTGGAACACTATATTCCGGAAGTTATTGATAATCTTTTTCCTTATAAACCGCCTGTTGAAATCATGGATATTATCATCAAAAATGAGTTGAAGGATTTTACATCTCTTTTAACTGTTGCAGCAACCCCTTGTACTCCTTTAAAAAAAGAGCAGAGCGCAAGTTCAAAACATAAAAACGACATTTCAAAAAATGGTTTGGATTTATCCCTTACAACTGTTGAAACGGGAGGTATGATCAAGGCATGCGATCTTAATCCTTTTAAACTTCAGCCGGCAAAATATGATATTCTTTCTGAACTGAATTTTGAAGCAGGTGGTTTTTCAACAGGACTTGCCGAGACATTGATAACTGTACTTGTAAAAATTATTACGGGCAAAACTGCTAAAACAGTTAAAGAGTATCCAATAAAAAATTGTACTGCATATGTTTTAAAGGCAAAAATAGATTCTACTGTTGATGTTCCTGATTATCTTTTTCATCTTATTCCCAGTTTTAATTTTTTAAAGGGTGAATTTTTAATTGGCAGATGCTCTACAACAGCTGCAGCTAAAAAGGTAATTGAAAATATTGATCAAAAAGGGCTTTTTAGTAAATGTGTTTTTATAGAGTTTCAGGCATGCCTTGATGGTTGTGCAGGGGCAGGGGGGCAGCCGGGGCGGACTTCATACGAAATCAGAAAATTAAGAAGTGATGCCCTCTCAAAATCAAAAAGTGTAAGATTTAGTGATAAAAAAATCAGGACTATTAATGATCTTCTTATAAAAAATAACGGTGAGCTCCAAAATTCAATTAAACGGGAGTTTTCATTAAAAGGAAAATTCATGGTGTAGCCATTTACTTGTTATGACTGATTCAAAATTAAAAGAGGCTTTAGGCTACAGTAAATTTAAAGGGACTCCCAGGATTGTTCTTCTCGATTCAGGGTATCTTGTTGTTGGTGATATTCTTGACGGTGCCGCAGATCTCGGGTGGGAAATTGCAGTAGTGCCCGCTAAAGCAAAAGGAAAAGCTGAAGGTGACTTTTTAAAACTGCTGCTTTTAACAATTGTAAAACAGAAACCTGATTTTGTTATTACCGTTAATCACCTTGGCTTTGACAATAAGGGAATTCTTGCGGGGATGCTTAATCAGTACAATATTCCCGTTGCTTCATGGTTTGTGGATAATCCCGTTCCCATACTTGGAGGCGCAGTTAACAGTGCCCTTCAAAATATAAAGCTCTTCTGTTTTGAAAAAACTTCTCTCCAATGGTTAAAAGAGAAAGGCTTTGATGAACCACTCTATTTGCCAACAGGGTCAAATACAAAATATTTTAATCCAGGCTCATTTGATAAAACTCTTCCTGGTAAGTTTTCACACCCCTTGACATTTGCAGGAAACTCATGGTGGACAAAGGCAATTGAAGAGCCTGCAACAGAAATTAAAAAAGCCGCCGAAGAGATAAGACGAAAATTAAATGTCAATCATCTAAATTTTAATGACCAGTATCTAAGTAAATTTAAAAAGCTTAAATTAAAAGTAAAAGGTGATTTAAAAAAATATGCCGCACTTCAGGTTGCTTTTGCAAAGGCATCTCTTGATACGCGAATAAAATTTGCAAAGGCACTTAACGATCAGGGGCTAAGAGTTTACGGTGATTACAACTGGAAAAAACTAGTTAAAGACCTTGATGTCAGGGATTTTGCCGCATACAAAACAGAGCTTCCCGTACTTTTTGCATGTAGTCAAATAAACATAAATGTAACAGCAGAGCAGATGCCCACAGCTGTAAATCAGCGGGTATGGGATGTTCCCGCAAGCGGCGGATTTTTAATTACAGATTACAGAGAAGACGCAGTTGATTTTTTTAAAGAGGACGAAGAGATAGTTGTTTACAAAAACTTCGAAGAGGCAAAAGATAAGGTTAAATACTATTTAAACCATAAAGAGATTGCAGATTCCATTGCAAAAAAAGCACATGAAAAAGTTGTAAAAAGTCATAAAATAACCGACAGATTACAAGCGATGTACAAGTCAATGAAAAAGACATTTGAATAACAGCCATTATAATAAGCAGATAAACATCATTAAATCGTTAAGGAGATAAAATGCCATCAAATTATGACAAACCAGAAAGAAGCTGGCGGGACATTGATAAAAGAAAAGATCAGTCCCCTCACAGACCGGGGGAAAGAAAAGGTGGTAATCCATTTGCAAAAGCAAGGGCCGATTCCGCATCGGGAGTATACAAATCACAGCTTGACAGTTTTTTTAACGGAGAGTCAAAAGCGCCAAAACACCTCCAGGAAAAATTTGATGCGTTGACAGATTCAAAAGAGGGCAAAGAGAAAAAAGAGGCCGCCGCTAAAATAATAGACGCCAAAAGTTCAAGCGCAAAAAACAAAGCAGTAAGAGACTACCTGAAAATCTGGGAACTGCCTCCCGACTACACAGTCTTAACAGAAGTTCTGGTATGTTCCGACGATGAACTTGTAGAAATGGCTCTTAATGAAATTGACAAAATGTTCGACCTGAACAGAATCCCAAAACGCAAAACCATCCTGGAACAAAGATTAAAAAGCCTCGTTACTCTTTCTGACGACGAAGACATAATAGAAACCGCCGAAAAACTAATAAAAAAAATCCGCATCTTCTCCTAAGCATTCTAAAATGTCTGGGTTTATCCCGGACCGCCGTATTCATGACCCATCCATAGTTATGTTTTTTACTTTTTTAAACTCAGGCCTTAAAATTGGTAACTTTAACTTCTTGGGGAGTGTGACTTTTTTTGTGAAAATAGTTTTAAAATCTTATTTCTAAGGAATTGGATTGCTTATATTGATTTTTACATCGTGAAGACAGTTGTATTGTATATTTTCAATTGCGGTTTTTATACATTCAATATTGTCAAGAGTTCCTGATGTCGCATTATTATTTGTTGTCAAAATTGATTCCATCCGACCATCGCTATTCATAGTAATCTCAAAATCATAATTTGGTTCATAAGCCCATTCTGCCGGACACACTTTATGAGCATCTTCATCCATTTTTATAAGATCAGCAGCCATGCCATTATAAACAGTAAATCCACCATTAATACACTTATATATCTTAGCTTTTAATGCCTCTTTACTTCTGGCCCGAACTTTCCGATTAGAGATGGAGTTGTGCTCTTATTGTGGCGGAAAGATGTGCCTCGTAGCTGCCATCACCGACCCCGTTTCCATCAAAGCATACCTGGATGGTGTCGGCTTACCTTCTTCAGCTCCAGACATCGCCCCAGCAAGGCCACCACCTCAGGAA
>JAFGVO010000299.1 GCA_016937935.1 Deltaproteobacteria bacterium
AATAAATTTGACACATCTGTTAATCCAACTTATTGGCACTATGATATAGATTATATTTATAAATTATTAACTTTGGAGCTTATTAAAAAATGGTTAATTCAAAAGAGACAAATGAAAATATATTAGAAAAAATTAAATTAATAATATCAGGTTTAAAAAAAATTAAATTGCAATTTGGTTCGTCCCTTAAAAAAGATAACAACTCAGAAATTATTAATCAAACCGGAGATTTTTCAAAAAAAAGTAAAACCGGCAATGAAAAAATAGTAAAAGAAATTACAGATATAAAACAGATAGATGAAAAGAAAAAGATTGCGGTCAAAGAGACATCTTCAATTGAGATAAATACAGAACTGAATATGGAGAGTGATCACAATTTTTTTAATGGGTTTTCTGAAGATATTATTGATGGGGGTATTTTTATTGCAACCTTTGATCCTAAACCTGTAGGTGAAAAGGTTGTTGTCAGGTTTAAACTTCCACAGAATTATCCGGTTGTAGCAAAGGGTGTTGTTCAGTTTGTTCAACTTGAAAATCCTGTAGAGGGTGTTGACACAAGAACCGGAATGGGGGTCAGATTTACTCACCTCATGGATTCTGATAAAAGTGCAATTCAAAAGTATCAAAAAAGTAGAAATCCCATATTTTACGACGATTGATTTTTACTTCACAAAAAAATTCTTTTAAAATGCGGAGCCTACAGAAAAGTACCAGGCCCAGCTTGATTCGTGCTGTCTTTTGTTAAGATTAAATCCCACATCAAATGCCAGAGGTCCAACCGGAGTATTGTAATGTAATCCTACACCGGCAACCGGACGAAGCAATAGGGGGTTTAATTTGCCATTTGTCTGTTTTAAAAATAGTTTTTCATCACGCCACAGGTTGCCGGCTTCACCAAAAATAATTCCCATAAGATTTGCACCAAAATCATGGCGTAATTCTGCACGTACAAGAAACATGGCCTGTCCACCAAATTCTTCAATATATTTGGTTTCACCTGTGGGGTTTCCATCTTCGTCTAAAACATCTTTTGTTTTTTCAGGGTTATATGATTTTGTTGATTCACGCCAGTCAGCACCATAAATATCCTGAGGAACAAGAGCATCTGAGGAGAAACCTCTTAGTGTCGCAACACCACCCATATAAAACTGTCTGTCAGCCCATGCAATTGAATTTAGTTTAAGATGAAAGATGTATCCCACAGACGCTGAGAGTGCGATGACATTTTTCTTTTCATTAAAGGGAATATATCCAGAAATAGTAGAGAGTGATTTTATATATTGAGACTGTTCAATAACATCGGCTTTCTGATTTTCTGTAAAAAGAGATTTTACGAAATCACCTTCAACTGAAGCAAGGAATCCCTTTCGTGTATCCATGGGATTATCTCTGTAATCAAGTTCAATCTTTAGACTGTTAACAAAGAAAACAGCTTTGCCAGAAGGGAGTCGTGAATATTTATACCATCCTTCAGAGCTGATTTCTCCAACATTTTGAGATGGAATAACAAGTGTTCCTTCAATACCAGTATTTAAAGAAATGGGGAGATGTTTTAAAAAATCTATTCTTAAACGGTAATAAGGTTTTACGCTCATTGCACTGTAACCTCTGCGGTTAACATTTTCAAAGCTTACATCTATTCCGGTTCCAAGTTTTCCTTTTGTCCCCGGGATGTTTGAGGTTCTAAGACCCATCAGAACATACCATTCAATCCATTTAAACGCATCCGCAATAGTCTGGCCTTCATAGGTTGCATATCGCTCAATAAGATCCTGTTTGAACGCCTGACCATCAGGACCAATAAACCAGAACTGGGGGCGAAAGTTAGCTCTCATTTTAAGTCTGAAGTTCACTGCAAGCCCAAAAACATTTTTATGACCGTATTCAAATCCTCCTCGAATACCTTTTTCTGTTGCAGCACCGGCAGATAATTCAAGATATTGAGGTTTGCGCTCAATTACAGTTATAATAATATTTTTTTTATCATTAACAGTCGCAGGTGACTGAAGTTGAACTGTAACACCGGTAAACACACCTAAAGCCATTAGATTCTGGTGAGCCTTTTGTAGTTTGTCCGGGCTTATAACCTCTCCTTCTTTAAATCCCACATTATCAAGTATAAATTTTTTATTAGTATGTTCAGCGTTTATAATAATTTTGTCAGCAAAAACTTTTGGACCTTCATAGATCGTTAAATTTATATCTGCAGTTTTTGAATCCTGGGAGATTGATGTATTCCACGCAACCTGAGAAAACATATACCCCTTATCAAGATAGTAATCGGCAATTTTTTTAATTCCTGTTCTAATTTGATACTCGTTGTAGTTCTGGCCGACTGAAATATCACCTTTTTTTAAAATAAGACTATCGGGAAAATTTTGAGAATTGTTACCTTTAATAAAAATATTTCTCACAATAGTCTGGATTCCTTCAATTACAGTTAACTTTGCAATAATCTTTGTCTGGTCACTATTTATGAGAACACAGGGAGAAGGTGCACCGGGTTCTTTATTGGTATTAATATTTGTAAAAGGTCTGTAAGTGATGTTGTTGTAAGAGAAAGCAGGCTCATCTTTGATATTACATTTATCTGTGACAGTAACATTTAAAAATCCCTGTTCTTTATAAAGATCTTCAAGATGAACCGACGCCTCTTCATACAGAGCAGGATCATAGTTTCTCATTTTGTCCTGATGCAGAGAGTCAGTATTAATTTTTTTAAATGATTCAACTGAAGACGTTTGCGTTGTGTAAAGTGAAGATTTTAAAGGAAACTGTATAACATCATTTGTTTTATATTTTTCTAAAACATATGCAAACAGCTCCTCTTTGAGTTTGCTGCTCGTAAAAAAATGGTTACCGCTAAAATATATATTTTCAATCTCTACAGGAAGGCCTTCATCAAGGGTAAAAATAATTTTTTGAAATTTAATATTTTTTCCACACTGATTTTGAGGCGAGATCGTATACCATCTTTTATCTGATTGATGGCACTGTTTAACAAAATTTACTTTAGCATGAAGTAGTCCGTTAGAAATTGCAAACTGTCTTATCTTTTTAACTGCGGACTTAAGGACATTTTCAGTGGTGTTAAAGTGATATCTTATATAAATTAATTCATGTAAATCGCGTTTACGCAAACGGTTATTGCCAAAAAAATCGATCTCAGTTTTTAGACCGGGAATAACTGTAATAATAAGTTTTAATCTGTATCGATCTATTCTTACAGAGGAATAATTGTCGAGAATTTTAATATCCGGATATCCAAGTTCAAAGAAAATATCAGATAAGCTGTCAATGCCTTCACGTACATGAGATTCATCTCTTATGATTCCATTTTTAAGTCCTGCCTGTCTAAGAATTTTTTCTTCATTGAGCTCATCAGGGAGTCCTGACAGAGTAATGATTTCATATTTTTCACTCTTGCCTTCATCGATAGTTGCTGACAAGAGAAGCTGTCCGGGTACATCAGTTGTCTCAAGTTTTAATGAGGCATCAGCATCAGGATATCCTCTTTTATTATATTCAGCTATGATGGCTTCTTTCAGTTTTAAAAGAGTATCTTCATCAGGTGTAATTGATCGCCCTGGAATATATCTTATGGCCCTTTTAATTTCAGATGATTCAATTACTTTGTTACCAGTAATATTCATTTTAGAAATTCTGAACATTGGTGTCACATGAATGTGAATAATGAGTGTATCTTTTAAAGTTAATTCTCCGTAAATTGTGATTTCACTATAGTTTCCTGTCTCCCAGAGATTTAAAATCAGTTCTCTTGAAAGAACTTTTGAAAGTGTTGCTCCAAGTGGTATTTTAGCATCATCAACCGGTGAAAATCCTAAAGGAGAATCATCAGCAACTATTTTTTCTATTTTCTTGCCAATAAGATTATCAACTGGAATATGTTTAGAATTATCAAAATTGTTTTCATCAGTTAAAGGTGTTCTGGCGATAAGATCCATAACATCCTGGAGTG
Organism: Deltaproteobacteria bacterium; assembly: GCA_016937935.1. Classification (GTDB taxonomy): domain Bacteria; phylum Myxococcota_A; class Polyangia; order JAAYKL01; family JAAYKL01; genus JAFGVO01. The sequence continues at coordinate 3,980 of JAFGVO010000299.1, forward strand.
ATGAAAAAGCTGCGGTACTCTCCTTTTCAAGAACAGTTTCTATTTGGGCAACAGAATATGTACTCCATAAAAAAACGAAGAAGAACAAAAGAGCCGCTATTTTACTTTTTTCACCCACTTAATTAAAACTCCAGTCTAAATTTTAGATCAACACCCCAGTTTCCCACTGAACTTAATTCGCTTTTATTATCATAACTGGCAGACAGAGAGAGGTTGTCATTTATCTTATAGCTTATTGTGCCCTCTACATCCTGACCCTGTCCAATGCTGGAAGAAACCTTCAACCATATATCATCTGTAAGTTTTTTTCCAAGTGCAATTCTAGTAGTATCAGTACCGGCTTTTTCTGAATACTCGCTGTAAACATTTATCTCAACAGGAATAACTCCGGAGCTTACGTTTTCGATAATTGGTGCTAAAGACATTGATAGTCCCTGGCTTCCATATTGTGAATGTTCCTCTTTTAGGAGTCCCGTAAGTAGCAGAATAATTATATCCTCCTGAGTGAGGTGTGGCTGTGAAGAGAGTGTCACTGTGTACTCCTCAACTGTACCTTCTGCCAGAATTGATATTTTCCAGTCTCTCACTGAAACATCTGCAGACACTGTAAAATAGGGGTTGTCAGGTCTTAGAGGATCTTTAAATGAAACAGTTGCACTTGTAATGTTAAATGTTTTTCCAGCAAATCGCACCTCTCCTTTTTTGCTTAAAACACTTCCTAAAAATCCATAATGCTGATTGGAACCAACAAAGCGGAGGGGATCTATTGTATCATCAATTTTAAGTTTGGCATCAGCAAGGTTATTTATAATGGAGATATTCTTGTCTCCGTGAAGTTTTATATCATATTCAAAATAATCGTTATTCTTGTCAAGTAGTCTCGGATGATGAATTGAACGTTTTGTTTTTGCCATTTGTGATATGTTAAGATCTGACATTGAAATAATGTGTACATCCTGATTATAGTTTAAATTAGAAATTTCAATATCACCTGTTATAAATGGAAGTCCACGTTTTCCAGGGGCGACAATCAGTCCACGATTAATGGTCGAAGCTTTAATATCCAAGGTGTCACCAAGAGGTACAAGCATGTTGGAAATCATTGTTGTGAATTTGTAATCTCCAATTTCATTGCCGTCAAATTTGAGATATCCGTTAAGATCAATTGCTCCTCCCTGGCTTCTCGCTGCAAAATCGTTAAACCATACAATGTTTGTTCCCATGTTGATTTTTCCATTGATTTCTTTAATTGTCGAAGGAAAACCATTTATTAATAACTCACCATTTTTGACTTCAGCCCCACCTTTAAGTGAAGGTTCATTCCATGGGCCGTCCACAAGAATATTTGCAGATATTCTTCCAGCAGCCTCTTTTACATTTGGGGTTATTTTAGTAAGGGCAGCCATATCAGCTATTCCGTTTAAATTAAGCTTGAATTTGTCATTATTAGCCTCAATTGCAATATCCATAACCATATCATTACCAGTGAAGCGACTTCTTTTGAGAGTGTATCTTCCTTTATTTATAGAAACTTCAACATTGTTTTTATTTTTAATTTTGAACTTATTATATGTCAGTGATGTTTTAAAAAGTCTGACCATTCCGGTAAGGTTAAGATCTCCAAACATGCCACCTTCAATAAAGAGTTCCCCGGTGCCATTTAACATGGGACGGCTATCTGTTTTATCTTTGCCGATAATATCAAGAAAATTTATGTCCGAAATAAATGCTTCTATGTTGAATTTGTCATTTTCAAAATCTGCAACTCCGTGCTCAAGGGTAATCATTCCTCCCGCAAGAGTTCCTTTTCCTATGAGCTTGTTATTGTTCAACATGAGCTCAACCTGACTTGAACCAAACCGTACACCTTTTCTGATTGCGTCTGATATTCTAATTGTGCCATGGCCGGTGGGATTTTCTGTCGTTCCTTCGATTACAGCAAAAATCTGACCTGTTCCTTTTATATCAAGATCACTGATGGCAGGAAAAACAATATCTTCGATTTCAACATCTGAAATAACAGTGGTAAAATTAAGAGCTTTCTCTTTTGACATTGTTCCAAACAGGAGAACTTTTCCTTTTCCTTTTGACATATCAAGTCTGTTCAAATTCAGTGCCCCCTGATCATAATCAGCTTCAAGAATTCCAGGGCCGAATACTTCGTTAAAAAGTGTTAATCCTTCGTGATAAACTCTGGCTGAAACTTTTAGATTTTCAGGTTTTTCCTCATAGAGAATATTAACAATTCCTGAGATGTAACCTTTTGGAGATCCATAGTCGACAGTGTCAATTTTATATGTTTCAGCCAGATCAGATATCTCAGCTCTGTCAATGTTTATATCAGTTTTAACCATGAGCCCTTTATCTGATTCAAAATCTATTAGAAGCAGAGGTGTACTATAGTGACTCACCCGCCCTAAAACATTCAGGTCTTTCAGCTCAATTTTATTATCATCATAAAGAAGATCCGTTTTGAAACGTTTCAAGCCCACGTTATTAAAACCGCCTCTGTTAACAGATAGATTGCCTTCAATTTTAGGTGCATTATAATTTTTTGAAACAAGACTGACTTTCACTTTGGATGTTCCAAAAATATTAACACCAATAATTTTGCCCACTTCTTTAAGATCCAGACTTCCTGAAGAGGCATTGAGTTTCCACCCTTTTTTCATGTTATAATTAAATTTAAAATCCGTAAGAACTGATGAACTTTTTCGTTTTATAGTAAAAGCGTTGCCAGTTACTGCTTTGTCATTGATAATCAGATTCCCTCTGGCAGTAAGGGCACTTATATCAACGATATTTTTTTTGCGTTTAGTGCGAAATCCACTATCAAAAACTTTGAGATCTTTTACAGAAAAATTTGTTTTAACTTTTAAATTAAAAGGTAAAAGAGTTCCTTCCACATCTAAATCTCCCGAAATTTTCTGCATAACATATGAGTCCTTAACCGTGAGATTTTCAAGAAGAGTAGCTAGTTGAACATCACTTAAATCAACAGAACCTTCAACTTTAAATTGTTTATCAAAGTTAATAGAACCTGATGTCTTAATCTGTCCACTGTCATTTTTAATTAAGAGATCAGAATATGCGACACCTCTGTTGCTAAGTGCAATTGCTGTATCTCCGCTGCCAATAATATAATCGTCAATTTTTAAATTATTAAAAAAGAGTTTACCTCTGGCGTTATATTCAGAAGGAAATCCATTGTCATCAAGCTTTACTGCAAGTTGACCACTAAAACCGGCATTCCCTTCAAGAACAGGCAGATTCAGTGGTAAGCGGTTTAGAAGTGGAAGAGGAATATCAGTTTTTAAAAACATAATTTCAATTTTTTCACTGGTTACAGGAAAAGGAATTGATATGTCTCTGGCATTAAGATGAATCCCCGCGATATTTCCGCTTACGTAACGAAGATCAATTCGTTTTTCTGTAAGAGCAGTTCTGAATTTTAAATTTTTTAAATTTTCGCTGATATTTAAATTTTCATTTTTGTAATCCAGTTTGGCACTATCGAGCAGTGAGCGAATTTCAATGTGATTTTGAGTACCGTTTTTTCTCCCTGTAATATCAAGAGAAAATCCTGTAATATCCAAAGAGGTTATACCCAAATTACCCGGGTCATCAATTTTAATAAAAAAGTCTCCATCACTCATTGCAACAACATCAAACGATGGAAGAAAATCAAGATCAATTGTATCGCTTTTTTTATCCCCTATTTTGGATCTTTTTCGAAGGTTATCCATATCTTTTTTTGTAAGATTAATTTTACAGACTGGATGGCCCAGATAAATTTCCTCTATACTTAGTGTGCCTGAAAGCAGGTCAATTGGAGATGGGGATAGTTCCGACTCTTTAACTGAGCATCCAGCATTAAAATTAACACCTTTTGCTTCAAGCTCTTCGAGCATAAGGCGAGGTGGAAAAAATTTTAAATCGATTTTTTTAAAATCAACCTGAAAACCGGCATTATAAAAAGTTTTATGCAGTTTTGATGAAATCCAGGCGGAACCTGCATTGGATGTAACAAAAATTAGTGCTGAAGCAACAGTAATTCCAATAAAAACAATAATTCCAAAGAGAAGGTATAAAAGACGTTTAGCCATTTACTTTCTCCTTTTTAGTTATTGTTTTTATAAAATACAAGATCATGTTCGAATTATATATAATATATATAACATCATGAAATTATGAGCGTTTTTGTATTGAAACAGTAATCGATTCATTCTTGTAAGTTGTGGTAATATATGGGTTTTGTATGATTTATACTACATGTGGGCAAACGCCCGGGAGTGAGGATTAGGCGGGTAAACTACTTCATAACACGAACAAACAGGGTGGTAAATTATTTTTAACTATGTTAAAGGGGTAAAAGACAGGTTGTCCTGCAATTTTTAAAGTGATGGTAAAACAAAAATACAGCACTATTTATTCATTTTTTTTAGTCGGATTTCAGGCTACAGAACTTCTTAAGAAAATTGTACTGTTTGTCCTTGTAACTGCCTGCAGTTCTGAACCTGACGTCTCTGAATTTCATCTAAAAAATTATAAAAGTGAATTATCAGCCCTTTCAATAAACGCCCCTTCAAACAAGATTGAAGAATTAAGTGATAAAAAAGCAAAAGAGTTTGTTGATAAACTTTTTGCCACTTTAAAAAACAGAGATTTTGAAGGCTACCAGGCGCTATATGCTATCAAGTTTGATGCAACAGTGCGGGATGATTTTTTTACAAGGCATTTTACAAGAGAACAGTGGCTTTCAAATCCAATTTCTTTGTATAAAACACAATCAGAGGGACATGCTGAAAATATAAATTTTTTGACATTAAAATCTCTTGGGATTGTAACTTTCAGCTGGATAATCAAAAAAAGTGATCGCGAAATAACAATTGATAAAAAAATTGTTTTAGGATTGATTGATTCAAAACTTCTTATTGTAAAAGAAAAAAGTAATAAACTTTCAGGTGAAAATTATGCAGTGGAAAACAATAGTGAGAAACCTGAATTCGCCAGAAATTTTTTCCCTGTAATTGATAACAGGTACGTAATACTCGAAGCAGGCAAAGATGATATTGATAGCAAGGGTGCACTTTTTATTAATAGTGAAACTGCTGTCAAGCCAATGCTTTTAAAGCAAAATACAAAAAAAGTAAAATGGATGATGAAGCAGAAAATCATCATAGTTTTTAAAGATGGAACATTAAAAAAATCTCAACTGATTGGTACAAGGATAATTGCTAAATACAGAGTTCATTATTCAATGATTGATTACTGGAAGACTAATGAATACAACGAGATTCAACGAGGTGAGGATTTATGGAGTCTCGCTTTAAAAGAAAAAAGTATATATCTTGCAGCAACAATTAAGCCACAAAAAAAAGAGGTTTTATTTGTGATGGTGGATAATGGTAATGAACCTGAAATTTATAAAAAAATGATTGTAACATCAGCAATGAAAAATGACATTTTAAAGAGGATAAAAAAGAAAAATAATTATAAAAATATCCAGAATAATTTTACAAAATTTAATACAGACGGTGTCTGGAGTGAGTTTGAGAGTGACATCTGGTATAAGGGATTTAAAAACAGAACTGGAAAAAGAAAATTTATTTCAATTAATATCAATGCAGGGAGCGGGTGCGGTGAGTTTTATGGTTCAATAAATAATTTATATAGAACAAAACAGGGAGTTTTAATTGATATTGGTTTTCCTTCTAATTTTTATCTGGATAGTTTTATTGATGACCATAAACCATATGTGGCTATAGATATAGATAGAAACGGTTTTCCTGAATTTGCAGGTAAT
>JAFGVO010000300.1 GCA_016937935.1 Deltaproteobacteria bacterium
CTTTGCTAAAAGAGGGTAAACTACCACAATCTGAAATCTTAGAGGGGATACCTTCAAATACTCTTTATGAAGATGCACAGATTTTAAAAAATAAAGGAGATGACAAATCTCTTGATGCAATTTTGAAAATATTAATGTCAAGAAATGACTCATGGAAAAAACTTGCAGAGGAGACAATGGAGATTATCAGTTTTGAGAGAAAATATTCCGTTTTAAAACAGAAGATGGAGAGTTTGTTATGACAGCAATTTTTGGTGCAGTTGATAGTATTAAACCGGCCCTTGATTTTCATATGGCCAGACAGAATCTGATAGCTTCCAATATTGCCAATGTTGATACTCCCGGGTATGTGCCAAGTGAACTTGTAAGAGTTAAGCAGTTTGATGAGACATTAAAATTACAAGGTTTAAACAGAACTGACTCAATGCATTTAAATGGGATGGCAACATCAGGAGATGGAAATTTTACTGTTGAAAGTGAAGATTACCAGGTTGCCGGTAATGATATGAATAAGGTCAGTATGGAAAGAGAGATGTCGAGACTTGCAGCAAATACTTTAAAATATGAAGCAGTTGGTAAGGTTATTTCTCAGCAGATTGGTATTTTAAAATATGCTGCCAGCGATGGCAGAGGCTGATTTAAAGGAGTTATTGTATGAATGTTTTTAGCGCAATGGAAGTTTTATCAAGTGGCCTTGAAGCTCAGAGAACTCGTCTTAATGTAGTTTCATCAAATCTTGCAAATGCAAACACTACTAAAACTGAAGCCGGCGGACCATATAAGAGAAAAGATGCTGTTTTTGCAAGTCAGCCTGTTCAGGGACGTTTTAACGAACTGATGAACGACTCTCTGTCTAAAAATGTTCAGATGGTTAAAACTGTTGATATTGTTGAAGACAATGCACCACCAAGATTTGTTTTTGATCCTGAGCATCCGGATGCAAACGCAGATGGCTATGTTGCTTATCCTGATATTTCTATGGTTGAAGAGATGGTAAACATGATGATGGCATCAAGAGCATATGAAGCAAGTACAACAGCAATGCAGACAATGACAACTGCCGCCCGTTCTGCATTAAAAATTTAGGAGGTAAGTTATGCCTATTGGAGCAATACAGGCCGGAATGGAGACTGCATCAGTAATAAATCTTACTGACAAAACTGCTAATGCCGCTCCCGGTTTTTCAGACCAGATGATGAAGTTTTTAAAAGAGGCTAATAATGAAATGGCTGAGTCTGAAAATATTTCGAAGGCTTTTGCCGCAGGAGAAAATAATAATATTCATGAGACAATGATAGCCGCTGAAAAGGCTCTCGTGGCTTTTAAACTGGTTGGTTCGGTAAGAAACAGGGTTATGGAAGCTTATAGCGAAGTTATGAGAATGAACGTCTGACAAAATAAGGTAATATTATGGATGAACAAAACAGCAATACTACAGTAAACAAATTAGAGAAGTTTAAAAATGATGCATTGAAAACCTGGACAGGTCTTCCTAAAGGTCTTCGTTTTTTAATGGTTCTTATTTTAATGCTCGCTGTATCGGGTTCGGTAGTTCTGGGAGTAATGGACTTTACAGATGAAAAAGTTTTATATTCCGGCTTGTCAGAAGAAGATGCCTCAACAATAGTAACTAAATTAAAAGAGAAGAAAATTCATTATTCATTAAAAGGCGGGGGAACTACAATTTTGGTTCCCGCAGAAAATGTTGACGACTTAAGAATGGAATTAGCCTCTGAAGGTTTACCAACCGGTGGAGGAGTCGGCTTTGAACTCTTTGATGAGCAGCGACTTGGAATGACAGATTTTGAAGAGAGAGTTTCTTTAACAAGAGCTTTGGAAGGTGAGCTTTCCAGAACTATCAGTAAACTCGATGCTGTAAAAAATGCCAGGATTCATCTTGTACTTTCCAAGAAATCTCTTTTTGGAGCAAAAGCAAGTGCCGCTTCTGCTTCTGTAATTTTAGAAACAAAAAATTCAAGAGTGATTTCTGAAGAGACAATGCAGGCCATTGTACACCTTGTATCTTCGGGAGTTGAGGGATTGACTCCCGAAAAAGTGACTGTTGTTGATACCAGAGGAAGACTTTTGGCAAGTGGTGGAAAAACCGGATTATCCACAGGGGGAAATGAGTTTCAGCAGAAGTTTACCCAGAATCTTGAGAACCGTTTAAAAGAGATGCTAAATCAGATAGTCGGCGTTAATGGTTCGGTTGTAAGGGTTTCAGCGGATTTTAATTTTGAATCAGAAGAGCGCCAGGAAGAAAGCTATGATCCAATGAAAACCGCAATCAGAAGTGAACAGAAGGAAATTGAAACAACAGGGGGCAGTGTTGCAACCGCAGGTGGAATTCCCGGCAGCAGATCTAATCTTCCTGGTGGACAGCAGCCTGGAGGCGGCAGTGCAGGCAATTCAACTTCAAGGCAGTCAGAAACTAAAAATTACGAAGTCAGCAAAGTTGTAAGAAAAATTGTTCGCCCTGGTGCAACACTTTCTAAAATAAGTGTTGCTGTACTTGTAGATGGGATTAATAAACCCGAAGCTCCTTTTAAACCTAGAAACTCTCAGACTTTGAAACAGATTGAACAGGCTGTAAAAGGTGCTATCGGTTTTCAGAAAAACAGGGGCGATGAAGTTATTGTTGAGTCTGTACCTTTCTTTATTCCCGAGGTTTTGCCTGATGCACAAAGAATTGTTCCTCCAGTATGGAAACAGTATGTTCCTGTTGGTATAGGCGCGGGGGTATTTATTCTTCTTGCATTAATGTTTCTTTCTATGCGTAAAAGGACAAGAACTATGGAACCTGAAATTTTAGATTCTCTCCCTCTTCCAAGCGCAGTTGGTGAGTTGCAGCAAATTATAAGTAATTCTGCACCGGCAGTGCTTCAGCCAGCATCTCTTGCTGCCAATAATCAAAATAATCCCAATAACTTTCTCATAAATGATGTGAGAGATGTATTTTTAAATGAGAGTGAAGGGGCTTCCAGGATAATTAAAAATTGGTTAAGAGAGAGTTCATCCCATGCAGCGATGACACAGGGCAAGGAGAAATAGTATGCCACAACAGGCAATAACTACAGCGGATCAAAATATGCTTGACCAGCCCACAAAAGCTTTAATGCTTATTATGTCACTTGAGGAAGAGGCAGTAGCAAGAATTCTCAGGCACCTTGAACCTGAGGATATCAGAATTCTTCATGAGCTGGCAAATAAGGAATTCAAACCAGATTCAAACTATATTTCTACTGTGTACAAAGAGTTTCTTGAGGCTTCAAAACTTCCGTTTATTCCTGCAACTGATAGAAAAGCTTATATTGAGAGAATAACTCAGCGTTCTTTAGGCAGGGAAAAAAGTATAAATATTTTTAATGGAAAAGCCGGCCAGAATAAACCTTTTTCATTTTTGGAAACTCGAGAAGCAAAGACTGTTGCAAAGCTTCTTGAAAAAGAGAACCCCCAGGTTATTGCTGCAGTAATATCTGAGTTGTCACCTTCGTATTCTGCAAATGTTCTTGAATTTATGGATCATGAAAATAGAGTTCAGGTTATTAGACGACTTGCCTCTCTTACAAAACTTTCAGGTCAGACAATTGAGTCACTCCACAGTGCTATGGAAGAGCAGCTTGCATTTATGGATTTTGATATGGATATGATAATTGACGGAATGGGAAGGGTTGCGTCTATTCTTCAGAGACTTCCATTAAATGATACGGATCAGCTTCTAAATGATTTGTCAGAAGATGAACCGGCACTGGCTTTTAAACTTAGAAGAGAGATGTTCAGCTTTGAAGATATTATAAATGTTCAGGGGCGTGGTATGCAGGCGCTTATTAGAGAGGTCAGCAATGATCAGCTTCTTATGGCATTGAAAACTGCAAGTGAAGAACTTAAAGATAAAATCATGTCGGCCATGTCAAAACGTGCAGCTGAAATTCTTCTTGATGATCTTCTTACAATGGGGCCGGCAAAACTTAGTGAAGTTGAAAAATCCCAGCAGGAGATTGTTGATATTGCCCTTCGACTTGAGGCTGAAGGAAAACTTGTAATTGCGGGAAGAGGTAACGAGGAGCTTGTATGAGTAATACTTTCTGGTTTGAAAACCCTGTATTGTCAGGTGATGAAGAGGCGAAGTCTGTTGTATGGCCTGTTTGTGATGTTCAGACTGATGCTCCGATGTTTATAAGAAAAACAGCAAAAAAAAAAGATTTTAAAGCAAATCATGTTTCTCATGGATCTTTGGGTGCCAGGAAAAACGGTACTAATGAAGAATCTGAAAATAGTGTAAATGAAAATGATGGTGACCCTTCGAGACCATCTGAGGCTGAAGTAAAAGCCGAATTAATAATTAAGACCTATAATGAAAAGCTTCCACATATTTATGCCGCATTAGAAGAGCTTTTGAAAAATAAGAGAGAGATGGTGGATTTTGCCGTGTCTCAGGTTGTTGATGTCTCCCTTGCTCTTACACAGGAACTGACCTGTGCCACACTTGATGTTGATAAAACAAAAATATTGGAAATTGCAAAAGAAGCTCTTGATGTTTTAGGTGTTAGAAAAGATACAATCGTAAGAATTAACCCCTCAATATATGATGATTTAAAAGAGTTTGGTTTTGATAGTGATTTTGAAAAGGAAAATTACTGTAAATTTATTTCAGACTCATCGGTAGGCCCCTATGGCTGTATAGTTGAAGATAGCGATCGCAAGGTTGACGGAGATATTTTATCAAGAATTAAAAAAGCCCGTTTTTTAATTGAAGGGATTCAAGAATAGTTATGCAGTTAAGTGAATCTTTTAATCTTACTGATGAACTCAAAGAGGCAATGTCTCTTAAGGTAAGAGGTAAAATATCTGCTGTTACCGGTTCTGTATTAAGAGTTAAAGGTATAAATGCGGTTGTTGGACAGCAGGTGGAGCTCTGGCCTCAAAAAGATACTCCCCCTGTTAAAGCGGAAGTCATCGGCATGGACAAAGAGGAGCTTCTGCTTATGGCTCTTGAGAGTATTGTGGGTATTGGCCCCGGCTGTGAAGTGTCCGTTGGTCGTCAGGATCCTTATGTTCCGGTTGGTGATCATCTTCTTGGGCGTGTTATTGATGGGATGGGGCGCCCCATTGATGGAAAACCAATGCCTCTTTTACCTGAAAAACATCCTTTGAGGGCTCATCCTCCGGATCCAATGAAAAGACAACTTATTTCTGAACCGTTTTCGAGCGGAGTAAGAATTGTTGACTCTATGCTCACTGTTGGAAAAGGACAGAGAATTGGAATTTTTGCCGGGGCCGGTGTGGGAAAAAGTACAATGCTGAGTATGATAACAAGAAATGCTGAAGCAGATGTTATTGTTATCGGGCTTATTGGAGAGCGTGGTCGTGAAGTGAGGGAGTTTGTTGAAGAGGCTATTGCAAAAGAGAACCGCGCCAGAACTGTTGTTGTTGCTGTAACCGGTGATGAGGCGCCTTTGTTAAGGGTGAGAGGGGCTCTTTTGTCAACTGCTGTTGCCGAATATTTTAGAGGGCAGGGCAAAAATGTTATTTTGCTTTTTGACTCTCTTACACGATATGCCATGGCATTAAGAGAAGTGGGGCTCTCTGTTGGTGAACTTCCTGCTACAAAAGGTTATCCCCCTTCAGTTTTTATTGAGCTTTCAAGAATTGTTGAGCGTGCAGGTACAGATGACAAAGGAAGTATTACTGCCCTTTATACAGTGCTTGTAGAGGGTGATGATTTAAGTGATCCCGTTGCTGACAGCAGTCGCTCTCTTCTTGATGGTCATATTGTTCTAAACCGCCAGATTGCAGACAGAGGACTTTTTCCTGCGGTGGATGTGCTTGCAAGTGTTTCAAGGGTAATGCCGAGAGTTGTGAGCAGTGAACATTTAAAGGCCGCACGGGAGGCTGGTTCGATTCTGGCTTCATATAAACAATCTGAGGATCTTATAAAAATTGGAGCTTATCAGAGTGGAAGTGACAAAAATATTGATGATGCCGTCAAATTTGTGCCTTTTTTTGAAAAATTTCTCGCGCAGGATCCATTTGCAAAAGAGAGTTATGAATCATCTTCAAAAGCTCTTTTTGATATGCTTGATAACTTCAGACAGACCGCTTCAGCTAAAGGCAAATAGATAATGAACAGCGAAAGAAAAAAGAGAATTGAGAGGGTGTCAGGATTGAGAAGGCTTCAGGAGGATCAGGCCAGTATTAAGGTGTTTAAAGATTCTGAAGCTGTGAAAAATGCAAATGCAATGGTTGAAAGTGCAAAAAGTGATGTTGAATATGAAGCATCTTTAATTGTCCGCAGAGCAGCTTCGGAACAAATATTTGATGCGGGAGAACTGGCTCTCTCTTCTGCCTGTATTGTCTCTGCCAGAGAGGTTGTTGTACGGGCTGAAAAAGTGGTTTTAAAAACGGAACAGAAATTGCAAAGAAGTCGTAATGAGCTGGTGGAAGTTCATAAGACTGTTCGCCAGATGGAGATACTCCAGGATAATTTAATAAGAGAATCTAATAAGGCAGAGATGAGAGAAGAACAGAACAGACTTGATGATTTGGCATCAATAAAGGCAACTGTAAAATGAGACTGATGTTTTATAAAATGTCTGGATTGATTATACCGGCATTGCTTTTTACTTTAATTTCATGTTCAAAAGAGGATGATAATAAGAAAGATAAAAAGAGCTCTGCAGACCTGGTTGCCTCTGACAGCAGCAGTTCGGGTTCGGATTCTGACTCCTCTGCTGATACAGATTCAGCTGATTCTGACTCTTCTACAGATGATGAATCTTCATCCTCTATAATAACCGGTGCATATACCAAATCAGATCTTGAAGAACTTGCAGAAAAATTAAAAGAGCGTGTTGTTAAATTAAACAGGAAGGAACGTGATCTTATTGAAAGGGAGCAGCTTGTCTCAACTTTAGAAATTACTGCAGCTGAACAGCTTAAAGAGGCTGATCAGCTGAAAAAAGATATTGCAGGACAGCTTGAACAGATGGATGCAAAGTACAAGTTAATGGTTGAGGCAAATGATAAGTTGAAGATTGTTCAAAATCTTGATGAAGAAAATAAAAAACGAATTGCAGAGCGGGAAAGTCAGATATTAAATATTGTTGAGACAATAAAGGGTATGCCGGCCTCTGTTGGCGCAGGTCTCCTTATGAGTATGGATATAAATGATGCGGTTGAAGTTTTCAAGCGTGTTGATTCCCGTCAGGTTGCAAATCTGTTTAGTCAGATGCCCTCTACAAGTGCGGCAGAGTTTACAGCGGCAATGCTGGGACCTAAAATTAACAATAATCAGGAGCCTGTAAACAGCGGAACCAACACTCCGGATTCCGGGATAAAATGAGCTTTCCATCCTCACAATCAAATTCGGGCACAGCTATAGTCAATCTGCAGACCTATTGTTCAAGTATTAAAAGAGATATGGCTCAGGCAATGAATCAAACATTGTTCAGCGGCTTTATGTCAACTGATAAAGACTCATTAAGAGGTGTTGGAAATTTGGATACCGCGTGTCAAAGTAGTGGCGATTTATCTAATAATGACAACTCTTTGACTACCGGCAATCTTCTGTCATCTGGAAGTAACTGCGGAGTTGGCGGGGATGATAATCGAAATGGCCATAGTCGCAATAATGGTGAATTGTCCAATGATTATAATATGTTATCTAGTGGAAGCGATAGCGCTAAAGACCAGCTGGGTGCAAGAATTTCAACCCTGGCAATGGAGCTTGGAGAGGGTTTTGAAAAGCTGGCACACATATTGCTGGAATCAGTTGATGAAGAGGAATTGAACATATCAATTTCTCTTAGACTGGAAGGAATTGGCGAGATGAGACTGGATGTTCGAATGGTTAAAAAAGATGTTTATATAGTGGCAAGCGGAACAAACAGTCATCTTGAAGATATTCTGACATTTGGAATAAATGATTTGAAAAACAGACTTGAAAATTGTGGATTGAGACTGGCAAGACTAGATGTTGTAACACCAGATTAAATCAGTAATTTTTTAAGACAGGAAAAAAAATGGATATTAGCAGCTTAAATTCTACACAATCTTTTCCGGGGACAGAAACCCATGGAAACAGTGATATTGATAAGAATGCATTTTTAAAGCTTTTAATGGCTCAGCTGCAAAACCAGGACCCGATGGAGCCCATGAGCAATAGTGACTTCGTAGCCCAGATGGCTCAGTTTTCAAGTGTTGAACAGCTCCAGGCAGTTAACGAAGGTATCAATCTTCTTGGTGCTCAGCAGGGAAATCTTGCAAATGCCCAGGCTTCATCTTTCATTGATAAAGGTGTGCTTGTCAGAAGTGATAAACTTGAAGTTTCAAATACTGACATTAGTGCCAGCGCCGGATTTACTCTTCTTGATAATGCTGATTCTGTTCTTATTAATATTCGTGATTCACAGGGGCAGGTCGTTCGTTCGATGAAGATGGCCCAATTGCCCGCAGGTCCTGTTCAGGTTGATTGGGATCTTATTAACAATGGCGGAATTAAAGTGCCGCCAGGATCTTACAGATTTGACATTGTTGCACAGGATGCTTCTGGAAATTCTGTAAGTTATGAACCTCAGGTAGAAGGACGAGTTAATGGGGTAAGTTATGAAAACGGTTATCCCGAACTTGTGATTGGAACAAATATTAAAGCTTCTCTAAGTGATATTATTGAGGTTTATAAGTGATTAAAAAAGGGACTAAAAACAACATGAGTGGTTGTTTGTAAGGAGATAAAGATGTCTATTCAAAAAATTCTGTACACAGGCGTATCCGGTTTGATGGCCCATGGCGAGGGGCTCGGAGTTGTTGGTGATAATATTGCCAACGTAAACACCACCGGTTATAAAACAGAAAGAGCGGTATTTGCAGATCTGCTGGGCCATTCCATGATGGCTACAAATCAGTCAGGTTCGGGTGTCAGGTTAGATAAAATTACCAGAACCTTTTCTCAGGGCTCACTTGTTACAACAGAGTCACCTACTGATTTGGCTGTAAATGGTCAGGGGTTTTTCATCGTAAACGGCAACGTTGGCGGTATTAGCGGAAATTTCTATTCAAGGGCAGGGCAATTTTCTCTTGACCGTGATGGAACTCTTGTTAATCCTCAGGGCATGGCGCTGCAGGGATACCTTGTTGACAGTACCGGTGCAGTTGATAATCAGATGACTGATCTTAAGATTGCAAACAGTGTTCTTCCTCCAACACCATCTACTGCTATTGAAATTGCTGCAAATCTGGATTCAACAGAAGTTTCACCTGCAGCATTTGATCCTGCAAGTCCAGGTACCACATCAAACTTTTCAACTGCAATTACAGTTTATGATTCCCTTGGTGCTGCACACAGGACAGATGTTTACTTTAGAAAATCAGCTGCAAACAGCTGGGAGTGGCACGCTCTTGTTGATGGTGGAGAATTAACAGGCGGTACAGCAGGTGTTCCGACCGAGACAGCGGCAGGCACATTGGGTTTTACTCCTGATGGACTTTTAGATACAGAAACTGTTACAACAGCTCCTGACTTTGATTTTATTGACGCCACACAAAATCAGGCAATTGAATTTGATTTTGGAGACAGTATAACAAC
The DNA here is from genome assembly GCA_016937935.1 of Deltaproteobacteria bacterium. GTDB lineage: Bacteria > Myxococcota_A > Polyangia > JAAYKL01 > JAAYKL01 > JAFGVO01. The sequence goes on from JAFGVO010000300.1 coordinate 9,584, forward strand.
AGACGGCGGAACCGGTGATACGGGTGTTACTCAGTACGCTTCTTCAAGCAGTATTCGCAATCAGACTCAGGATGGATTCTCAACCGGAGAACTTGTGGGTGTTGGCGTTTTAAACGGCGGAGAAGTTATGGCTCTGTATTCAAACGGTGAGCAGCAGCAGGTTGGCCAGGTTGCTATGGCAACATTTGCGGCAGACACCGAACTTGCAAGAGCAGGGGACAGTTTATGGGCAAAAACACAGGATTCCGGAGATGCAAGAATTGGTGCTCCCTCAACAGGTGCAAACGGATCTATTACATCCGGAGCTCTTGAGCAGTCAACAGTTGACCTTGCAGAAGAATTTGTAAAAATGATTGCCTATCAGCGTGGTTTTCAGGCAAACAGCAGAACCATTACAACAGTGGATCAGCTCTATCAGGAACTCGTTAACCTGAAACGTTAGAAAATTTAGTTAGACATTTTATCTCCGCCAAAATTAAAAGGCTGTCTCATGTTGGGACAGTCTTTTTTTTTGATATTACAACGATATTTGTTTTGATATATATATGAAATGGACAGTTGAATTTTTAAAAGTCACTTACTGAAAAGTCTGTTGTTGCAAGGCCAACGCCACCAGACCATATTTCAAACCCTGCCTGAACATTGGCAAGATACATTGAGTCATTAACAACCCCTCTTAATTTGGCATCATTTATAAAATCTTTAAGACTGAAAGAGAGATTGCTGTTTCCACTGTTTAATACGTAGGCAATATAAGGGGCTCCAGTTGGTCCGGTTCCGCCGCTCCAGACTGTCCAGCTCTTTCCGGCAATTGTAACACTTGAACCTCCGCTGCCTGCGGGAACTATGCTTCCCTGTTTGTATGGCCATATCATTAAATAAGCACCATCAGGAGGGCTGGCGGGGAAGGTTGCGCTTTTATTAAACCACACGTCGTATGATGCATTATATGTTCCTGATGCTACTCCGGCATTTTGATTCCATACTGTATTTACAGCACCAAGGGAGCTTACAATTTTGGGAAGCACACTGTCTGTACTTATTTCAGAACTGCTTTTACCACCATACATAACAGATGGATAACTAACCGGGGCACTGGATCCGGAAGATGTATTTTGTTTTGTAACTTTAAAAGTTGTGCTGTAAACATCAATACATTGAGGATTTACCGCTGTACCAGGATTCCAGACATTATTCATAACTAGATAAGAAACTCCATCTTTGGTAACACGTAGTCTCTGTGTGTTTGAACATAACGTTCCTTCCCCGATGAGAGCAGCTGTATCAATTTCTGTGTCTTTTGTGTCTGTATAAAGTTGCATAGAATTTACGCAATAATTATATGGTCGTTCTTTAATAGTACCTGGAGATACAAATGAAATTGAAGAAAGTGGTTCGAGATTGTATTCTATACCACCTTTAATCCAGCATGTTGTATCAAAGCTTGACCATGGAACAAATGTAGAATCGGGATAAATATATGCACACCATGAATGCTCAGGGTTTGTTTCATAATCTGATCCCTGAAGCTGAATTTTTAGAGGGGAAGTTGGAATTGTATTATTAATATTAATGAGTAATCCATCTCCGCCGGGTGATACTGCTATTGGAACACCATCGTCTGTCATTGGCTGGTTAAGGTTGTATTGAATCATGGCATATGCATCTTCTGTCGGGGCGAGAGTTCCATTTATACAAAGAGTGCCGCCTTCAGAGATTGAATCAAAATTTTCAGGAATAACAGTTGTACCTTCTTCATCAATTACAGGTATAGCCCAGCCGGCAAAATTATCAAATGATACATATCCTTTGTCATGAACAGCGTATACTGATCCCCAGACATTATTATAATTAACCGTATCACTATCTCCATCAGCATCAGTGTCAGAATCAGTATCGGTGTCAGAATCAGTATCAGTGTCAGTATCTGTATCCCCCGAAGATGTTGAGTCATTACCATCATATGAGCCCACATCGCTGCTGCATCCTTCAAATGTAATTGAGGCGAAAGAAAAAAGTAACATAGTCAAAAGTAAAAATAGTGTTTTAAATTTCATAATAATTCTCTCTTTTTTTTATTAAAACAGTTATAAATTAAGCTGTTTTCAATATAAGCAATTTTAATAATAACATAATTTTTTTAATAAATGTTTACATTGCTGTTTAAAAATATGTACAAAATGTAACTCTTTTCATTTCAAATAAAACATTTGAATTTGACAAATATGATAATAGTTCACCAATACTTGATTGTCGATGGACTTATTTTCGGTTATTATCAGAACTTATTTAAGTGCTGCTGCAGTAGCAAGAATGTCTTTTAGTTCTGTGCTTTGGTAGGTTCCGGCAGTTTTGAGTGACTGCCACTTTTTAAGGATTATGTCGTAATCATCATTTTCAACATCCACATCAACAGTATTGTTATTTATGTTTACAATTGCCCAGGCTCCGTTGTCCACCCCTTTGTACATCCACTTGGCCCAGCCAATATTATTTATAGCATATTGCTCAAGGAGATAGGTCATTGAAGGATTACCATTATTTGTAAACACGTGAAATTCGCCGGTGAAATATGGTACATTAAAATCTGTCTGGAATTCTTTTATTTTTTCCACATTGTTGTTAATAGTCAAAATATCATCATTAACTGCAGGGCCCGTGAGGCTGTACTCGTGAGGGCCGTAAAAAACATTTTTCCAGTTTCGTCCGTCTTCTCTCGGATCTCCCCATATGAGAAACAGGCGGTCAGGATCTGCCTGACGCAGGGCATCATATAAAAAGATTGCTCCCCAGGTTCCTCCACAGGCTTCGTTTATCAGTTCAAGTGCCGCAACAGTTCCATCACCCTTGTAGTGATTTATAACCTCTGTAAGAAGTTCAATTGAAGCGTCTCTTTCCTCCTGCCTTTGTGGCTCATCAGGACCGCAGGTTATGTAATCGTAATTATTCTGCTGTCCGTGCCATATATGATAATCAAATAAAACATAAAGATCTCTTTTGGCAGCTTCATTTACAATCCAGTCCATCCATCCGAAATCAATTTCATTGTTCTGTTTTCTAATCCAGTTTCCATACCCATCCTGGAGGTTGCGAAACCCAAAGGGCACTCTTATAACGTTAAATCCAAGATCTTTAATATTGTCCAGATCACTTGTTGTTATAAAGTTTTCCCTCCATGTTTCAATTAATTTATTTGCCTGTTCTGTACCAAATCTGGATTCAAGTGTTTCAAGAGCAAAGCGGCCTGAAGTGTCTGTGGAATCTTTAATGCCGCACATCCAGTTTTCAGTAACAAGCCACCCACCAAGATTAATTCCTCTTAGATTAACAGTTTTATTTGCTCTGTTTTTAAGCAGCACCCCGTCTATATGCAGGTAACGGTTCACGATGCTATCACTGTCTGACTCACTGTTTGAATCTGAATTTTCAATTGTATCACTACCCTGATCAGTATTTGTGTTTGAATCAGTATTTAAATCCGCTATTGAATCTGTATTTAATTCGTAACCGTTCAGCTGGAGATCTGTATACAAAATTTTGAAGTTGTTTGATAACGGTTATGCTGGGGGAGGTTTGGCCCAGTTCC
>JAFGVO010000301.1 GCA_016937935.1 Deltaproteobacteria bacterium
GACTTCACGGGCATAACTGGAAAGTTGGAGTGACCCTTTTGGGTGATAAACTGGATAATGCAGGAATGCTTCTCGATTTTCATGACCTTGACGCTATGATTAAAGAGGCGGTTGATAAATTTGATCACCGAAATTTAAATGAAGTTGAACCTTTTATTGGAAAAAGTCCCTCTTCTGAAAGTATGGCGAAGGTTATCTATTACGATATTGCCAAACGCCTTGAAGGTAATCCTGATGTTAATATTAAATATTGTGAAGTTTGGGAAAATGAGCGTTCAAGAGCCAGATATTATGAGTGATTTAATTTCTAAATAATGAATTTTATTATTAAAACTGTTCTGTTTCTCTATCTGGCATTATCTTTTTGCGGGTGTAAAAAGGAAGAATCCCCGTTTTTTAAAAATGTATCTAAAGATTCTCCGGCCAAACTATCTCCCGTTACATTTACTGATGCATTAAACCGCAGGATTACTTTAAAACATAAAGCAAAGAGAATTGCCTCTCTTTCTACCGGTGTTACAGAGTCCCTATTTGCTATCGGCTGCGGTGATAACGTGGTTTTGAGGGATAAGTGGGCAGAATATCCAAAGGAGGTTATCGAGCTTCCTGCTGTTGATTCTTACAATATTTCCATTGAAAATATTGCATCTTATAATCCCGACCTTGTTATTCTCTATTTTGATGATGACAGGTTTTCAAAAGATTTTAAGAAAATTGGAATTGATGTGGCCTTTTTTAATCCGTTAAACTACCAGGATGTTGCTGACGATATTTTAACTCTTGGTAAAATTTGCGGAAAAAGTGAAAACGCAGAAAAAATTGCCTTTAATATGCTAAAAATAAAAGCTGACATTGAAAAAAAAACTGCCGCCAAAACACCCAAAACAGTCTATGTTGAAGTTGATTCTACAGATATTGCAAGACCGTGGACTGCAGGTGAAACTTCAATGGTTGGTGAGCTTGTCAAAATTTGCGGCGGGGATAATATCTTTAAAGATGCTAAAAAATCATATCAGCAGGTTAATCTTGAATCTATTATTATGAGGGATCCTTTTTGTATTGTTTTGGCAGATGTTATTGACGGAAACGGCAGAGATTCAGTCCATAAGCTGAAAACTAAACCCGGGATAAGAAATATTAATGCAGTACTTAATGACAGAATTATTTATGATATTGATAAAGATGTCCTGACTCTCACCGGCCCAAGGCTTGCTAAGGGGCTTGAATCTCTGTACAATGCGCTCTGGATTAATGGCAACTGCAAAACGAGATGAATTTTTTTGATTAAAAAGCATACAATATTATCTATCGGGCTATTTATTTTGACACTACTGGGGCTCTATTTGTTTGTGGCAATGGGGCACCGTGATGGAAAGATGATTTTTGAATTTGACTGGCCCAAAGTCTTTTTTTCAAATCAGAGTTCAAGATACAATGATATTATAATATCGTTGAGATTTCCAAGAGCTGTGGCTGCACTTTTAACAGGCAGTGCACTTGGGCTTTCAGGTCTGCTTTTACAGGGAGTTACTAGAAACCCTCTGGCAGATCCTTTTCTTCTTGGTATTTCCGGTGGGGCGGGTCTCGGCGTTGTTCTGATAAATGCATTTTCAATTACATTTTTATCCTTTGGGTTCTGGGTAATTCCTGTAACCGCTTTTGCAGGAGCACAGATTGCAACTATCCTTGTAATGTTTTTAGCAAGGGGGACATCCAAAAAAATATCTCTGGTTGGAATGGTGCTTGCGGGAGTAATTATCAATGCTTTTTGTGCGGCATTTACAACATTTCTTTTAATGCAGTTTGATCCACTTAAAATGAAAGTAACCTCGCTATGGCTTGCAGGAGGAATTGGTTACTTTAAATGGGGAGAACTATTGTTTGCAGGTGTAATAATAGTATTTGCTGCAATTTTTATCAGGGTTAAAGCTGTATCTTTAAATGCATTGGCATTGGGAGAAGAGGGTGCACAGGTTGTTGGTGTTGATTCCAAAAAGGTACTTGAGCAGTCAGCATGGACGGCAAGTCTTCTGACGGGAGTTGCGGTTGCCCTTGGAGGTTTAATCGGATATGTGGGACTTATTGTTCCTCATATTGTCAGGATGATTTTTGGAAGAGATTTTAAAAATAATATCTTTTTTTCCGCATTGACCGGTGGACTGCTGCTTTTAACAGGTGATGCCCTTGCCAGAACCCTCTTGTCCCCCGAAGAAATACCGGTTGGAATAATCGCAGCCCTCCTTGGTACTCCGGTTCTGCTGATTCTTTTAAAAAGAGAGCTTTCAGGGGATAAATAGATGATCACTGATATAACATTATCAATTAACGGCCTCTCATGCGGATATCATAAAAAAGAGATTGTTTTTGTGGACGAACTTCAATTATCCAAGGGTGATGCTTTGACAATTGCGGGTGGAAACGGTTCAGGTAAAAGTACTTTTTTAAGGACATTAAGCGGGATGCTCTCTCCTTTAAGGGGAAGTGTAGAAATTGATAACAGAGATCTGTTTAAAATTTCGTCAATCGAAAGAGCCCGTATTGTTTCACTTCTTTTGCAGGTTGAGTCAGCTGATTGCGGCTTGACTGTAAAAGAGCTGGTATCTCTTGGACGAACCCCATATCTTGGCAGATTTGGTTATTTTTCTAAAGATGACGTTAAAGAAGTTGAGCGATCTGTTGAACTTTGTGATTTAAAAGATATTCAGGACATGCCCCTGGACAGAATAAGCGGAGGAGAGCGACAACGTGCAAGACTTGCAATGGTTTTAGCCCAAAAGACCTCCCTTGTTCTTCTGGACGAGCCATCCAATCACCTTGATTTTGTTCATCGGCAGATGCTTTACAATATTTTAGAAAATATTAGAGACGATTCAGGTGCAATTGTTGTTATGGTTACTCATAATCTTGAGGATGCAAGAAGGTTTGCACCACGGACACTTTTTTTGAGCAGTGGAAAAACATCAATTTTTTCAAGGGATCAATTTGAATCTTTAAAAGATTTGATTGTAAAAAACACCAGTCTCGAAAAAGAGTGGATATATTAAAAAATGATTTTTGCGGTTTTAGAGCAATTTTTTGGTAGAATTTGCTTTAATTTTTTTTATATTTGAGTAAAAGTATTTTGAAAAGTTTGATATCTTCCTGATTGGCTCTCGGGACTATATCATTCACTTCTAAAAATATAACCGGCAAAAACATGTAAACTATATTGTATGTTTAACTACGTACAAACGAAAGGAACTTTCAATGAGCGGTAGTGATGCAAGACTGGCAGCGATAGCAGCCATAACCAACCAATCAAAAGTGTCTAAACCATTAAACTTCAGCGAAATCTCAGCAGATGAAATTTTTGGACAGAATGTGTTCAGTGATAAAGTTATGCGTGAGAAGCTTCCAAAGAATATCTACAAATCTGTATCCAAAACTATTGCTGAAAAAAGCAGTCTGGATCCTGAGATTGCAGATGTTGTAGCTTCAGCAATGAGAGATTGGGCCATCGAGAAGGGTGCAACTCATTATACCCATGTTTTTTATCCATTAACCGGTTTAACTGCAGAAAAACACGATTCATTTTTAGAGCCAGATAGAAAAGGCGGAGCAATGGCCGAATTTTCAGGAAAAGCTCTTATCCAGGGCGAGCCTGATGCATCCAGTTTTCCTAATGGAGGTCTTCGCGAGACATTTGAGGCCAGAGGTTATACTTTATGGGATGTAACAAGCAGTGCATATATTATGGAGAATCCTAACGGCACAACTCTCTGTATTCCAACAATGTTTATCTCCTGGAAGGGTGAAGCCCTCGATAAAAAGACTCCTGTTCTTCGTTCTATGCAGGCTCTTAATATTCAGGCTCAAAGAATTTTAAAACTTTTTGGTGATGATTCAAATTCATTTGTATCTTCAAGTGCCGGTCCTGAGCAGGAGTACTTTCTTATAGATAAAAATTTCTACTATGAGCGCCCTGATCTTATTAATGCTGACAGAACTCTTTTTGGTGCACAGCCTCCAAAAGGTCAGGAGTTTGATGATCACTATTTTGGTGCTATTCCTGAGCGCGTTTTAGCATATATGATGGATGTTGAAAGAGAACTTTACAAACTGGGAATTCCTGTAAAAACCAGACATAACGAAGTTGCTCCCGGTCAGTTTGAAATTGCACCCATGTATGAATCAGGAAATATTGCAACTGACCATCAGCAGCTTACTATGGTAATGCTTAAGAGTGTTGCTAAACGTCATGGTATGGAGTGCATTCTTCATGAGAAACCATTTGCACGTATAAACGGCTCCGGAAAACACCTTAACTGGTCATTTGGAAATGCCACTTCAGGAAATCTTCTCGATCCTGGAAAAACTCCCCATGAAAATGTTCAGTTTCTTGTATTCTGTTCAGCTGTTATCAGAGCAGTACACCTTCATGGAGCTCTTTTAAGAGCAACTGCCGCAACTGCTTCCAATGACCACCGTCTTGGTGCAAATGAAGCTCCTCCAGCAATTATCTCTGTATATCTTGGAGATCAGCTTAATGATGTATTTGAACAGCTTAAAACGGGTGGTGCAAAATCCTCCAAACAGGCCCAAAATATCAAACTTGGAGTTGATACACTTCCTTCAATTCCTAAAGATGCAGGGGATAGAAACCGTACAAGTCCTTTTGCTTTTACCGGAAACAGATTTGAGTTCCGTGCAGTTGGTTCAACTCAGTCAATCGCAGGTCCTCTTGTGACTCTCAATACTATTGTTGCAGAATCATTAGATTATATTGCTACAAAACTTGAGAAATTAATTGGCAAAAAACCTGAGAATTTAAACAGTGCAGTTACTACAGTTTTACAGGAACTTGCAAATGAGCACGCTCCAGTTGTTTTTAACGGCAATAACTACTCTGACGAGTGGCATGCAGAGGCCGAGAAGAGAGGTCTTGCCAATCTTAAAACAACAGTTGATGCTCTTCCTGAATTTACAACTAAAGAAGCTGTTGCAATGTTCAAAAAATACAATGTTCTTTCTAAAGTTGAGCTTGAGAGCAGAAAGAGCGCTTATTTTGAGAACTATGCTCTTACTTTAAAGGTTGAAGCCAATCTTACATCCAAAATAGGACACACTAAGATTTTTCCTGCTGCTGTTCGTTATCAGAATGAACTTGCACAGACATGTGCAAACCTTAAAGCAGTTGGATATGAGTTTGATACTGAAACTCTTGATAGGGTTACTGCCCTTGTCAAGGCCCTTCAGACTTCTCTCAAGGATCTGGATAAAGTAATAGCAGGAAAACATGGCTCTACTCCACAGGCTGAAGCAACATTTTTAAGGGATAATATTATTCCTGCAATGGCTGATGTTCGCGTGGTTGCTGATGAACTTGAAACACTTGTTGCTGATGATTTATGGCCACTCCCAACATATCAGGAAATGTTATTTATTAAATAATTTTCTTTATTTATGTAATATCAATTCTCTTAATCAGATATTCTCCTC
>JAFGVO010000302.1 GCA_016937935.1 Deltaproteobacteria bacterium
ATAAAAAAGAAAAATTAGTCTGATACTGATAATTTATAATCAGTAGAAACAGTTAAAATGTGTCTGAATTAATATCAAAACAGCTCGCTTTGTCATTTTTTAAGGAGCCTTAAGAACTTAACCGGGGCAGGGACTAAGGGGCGAGGACTAAGGGAAAGACCTAAGAGCAGGGGTGAGGCCTTAAGTTAAGTTTTGCGAAGTTAACTTTGTTTTGCCGATACCATTTTCAGTTCATTTAGAAATTTTAAGGATTCATCAACGGGGTTACTGTTTAACAGGGGTAATTTTTTAGTCAGTTTCAGATCTGGAGAGAGGGTTATTTTTCCTTTTGATGTTTTTATAAGATTTATTATGTAATCAGTATCTACCGATGTTTCCATGCCAAAATGCAGGGTTATTTTTTTTGCGGAAATTTCTATCCCCAGAATTGATAACTCCCTTAAAAGTGCTTTTACACTCATGCCCTTTAATAAATTTTTAACCGAATTATCAAATTGTCCGAAGCGGTCAACTAACTCTGACTCTATATCCATAACATCATCAACTGTTTCGCACATGGCAAGCTTCGAATAGTAGTGGAGTTTAAGCTGTACATCATTTATGTAATCATCAGGGAGAAAGCCCTGGTTGGCAATTGTGATTTCCGGATCATGACGGGGTTTAAAATCCTCCCCTTTTAATTTTGCCACTGCTTCATTCAAAAGTTCCATGTACATTTCATAACCAATTGTGTCAACATTTCCTGATTGACTTGCCCCAAGGAGGTTTCCCGCTCCCCTTATTTCAAGGTCAGCTGATGCAATGGAGAAACCTGACCCAAGGTGAGAATATCGCTGAAGGGCATCAATCCTCTGTTTGCTGACATCTGAAAGCATCTCTAATGGAGGTATTATTAAATAGGCAAAAGCCTGCCTGTCGCTTCGCCCCACTCTTCCTCTTATCTGATATAACTGGGCAAGCCCGAATGTATCTGCCCTGTCAACAATTATAGTGTTGGCTCTAGGTATGTCCAGTCCTGATTCAATAATTGCTGTACTTATAAGTATATCACTTTTGCCGCTTATAAATTCATTCATTATTTTTTCAAGTTCACCCTCTTTCATCTGACCGTGTCCAATTGAAATTCTGGCCTCAGGAACAATTTTTGATATTCTGGCCGCAACCTGATCAATATCGTTAACTCTGTTATGTACAAAATATACCTGCCCTTCCCTTGCCAGCTCTTTTTGAATTGCATTTTTAATTATTGATTTATTGTCATGGCAAATCATGGTCTTTACGGGCATTCTATTTACTGGTGCAGTACTTATTATTGAGAGATCTCTCAATTTTGAAAATGCCATATTAAGGGTTCTCGGGATGGGTGTAGCTGTCATTGTGAGGGTATCAACAGATGCTTTAAGGGATCGTATTCTCTCTTTATGGGTAACTCCAAAACGGTGTTCTTCATCAATTATCAGCAGGCCCAGTTTTTTAAAATGAACATCTTTAGAAAGAAGTCTGTGGGTACCGACAATAATATCAATTCTGCCATTTTTAAGCTCTTTAATAGTTTCGGTATTCTGTTTTGAGGTTCTAAAGCGACTTAACATTCCCACATGAACGGGATAATTTTTAAACCGTTTTTTTATGTTTTCAAAATGTTGTGCCGCAAGAACTGTTGTGGGAACAAGAATAGCAACCTGTCTTCCAGATAATATAACTCTGAAAGCCCCTCTTAATGCCACTTCAGTCTTTCCAAAACCAACATCACCACAGACCAGTCTGTCCATTGGTCTTTCGCTTTCAAGGTCATTTATAATGTCACTTATAACACTTAGCTGATCTTCAGTTTCATCATAGGGAAACTCCGATTCAAATTCGTAATAGAGATCATCAGCCGGTATAACAGGTGTACGGGTTGCGAGTTCTTTTTTTGCATAAAGATTAAGAAGCTTTGCAGCAAGTTCCATCGCTTTTTTTCTGGCTGCTTTTTTTACTTTTAAAAATGTCTCTCCACCAAGTTTATCAAGGGGAGGATCTGATTTTGAGGCGCCCTGATAACGTTCTATCTGACTGATTCTGTAAACGGGAAGGTAGAGACGGTCACCATTTTTATAGACTATCATCAAGAAATCGGCGCTGATATCATTAATCTCTTTTCTCACAAGACCTTTATAGATTCCGATACCATGTTTTTTATGAACAACAAGATCATCAATATCAAGATTATTCAGCGCCAGGAGAGCCTTTGCAGGATTAATACTTTTTTGTCTGACGAGATGTTTAGCTCCGAATATTGATTCGGCAGTTATAAAACAGAGCATTTGCCCTGTGAAAATAAATCCGTCACAAAGAGGGCCTGTATGGAGATAAATACCCCGTTTTAAACTTTCTAATTCTGATAAATCTTTCAAATCTCCTGAAATGATATTTTTATTTGCAAAAAGCTCTTTTAAACGGTGGAGCTGTCCCGGGGTTTTGGCAGTTAATATTGTTCTGTAGCCATTTTCGGCAAGTTCATTTAAAAAATTTGAGATTGATTTTATAATATCAATATTACTGTTTAAACGGCCAATTTTATCCCTTAAGTAATCTGTTTCAAAGGTGCCTGCTTTAACAATAACGGTTTCTCTTTTTTCGGTATTATCTGTTTCAGCAATTATATCCCCAGAAGAAATAATTGATAAATTGTTGAGTCTGTTTTCTAAAACGTCCGGTGAGATAATCAGTTTTTCAATAGGAGGAGCAGGTATTCCATTTGCAACAGAGTCTTCCAAATCCCTTAAATATGACTGGTTATCTTTTTTCCATAAAGGTAAGAAACTATCCTGATGATAAAGTGCAAAATCAAAATCTTTTAAATAGTCAAAAAGAGTTCCACCTGTTGAAAAAAGAAGAGGCATATATGAGTGAGAACCTGCAAAAGATCGTCCGGACAGAAGATCGTCAATGAGCAGATCCGACCTTAAGGTGGGCATGTTTACATCGTCGCAAATAGTTTTAACTCTTTTTTTACCCTGCTCCTGTTCTTCCCGGGTTAAATTATAGGGATTTAT
>JAFGVO010000303.1 GCA_016937935.1 Deltaproteobacteria bacterium
AGGTACGGGAACACTCCTTAAAAATTCATTACTATCAGTTGACCTTTTAAATTATCGTTTTAAAACAATTAATTTTAATAAAAACCCTAACTGCTCAATCTGCAATTAATATGAGAAAAAAATGAATAAATTTATAAAAAATAACATTTTAAAATTAGTATTTACTCTTGTTTTTGTTTCAACTTCTTTAACAGCCTGTAATAAAAAAAATTCAGAGATAAGTAATGACTCATTTAATGATTCTGAAGAATATCAGGCTCTAATTAAAGAAGCTTACAATTTTAAAAAAACCGGCAACAACAAAGAAGCTTTAAAACTTCTTAATCGTGCTGCAGAACTTGTACCAAAAGACTCTGTTATAGAAGCTTCATCACTTGATGACAGGGCGTCCATTTTTCTAAGAACAGGGGAGTTCAAAAAAGCTGAAGAGTTCTATTTGAACGCGATTAAAATTATTCAAAAAACAAAAGGAAATTATCTTCTGTTGACAGGTATAGAAAATCGCCTGAAAACCCTCTATGCACTTAAAGAGAATAATTTAAAATGCAAAGAGAGTGATGTATATCCAAATGATAGCAAAGCACCATATTTCCCTATAGATATTCAAGGGTATCAGACTGTTCTTGGAACTCTCACAGAAAAACTTGCCTCATGCAGTGATTCAAAGACACTTGAACCGGTCTCAATACGTGTTGTAATCACTGGAGATGGCAAATTTGTAAGGGCCTATGCCAGACATAAATTTGCTGGTACAAAAATTGAACAATGCGTGGTGGAAAGGCTTAAAAAACTTATTCCAGAAACTAAACTTCCAAAATTTGGCGCCTGTTTTAGAGGTTTTTCCTACCCATACATGGTTGGACAACTAAATGCCGATAGTGATGGGGATAATAAAAACAGTGACAGTGATTCTTCAATAAACAATGAAGATAGTGATTCTGATAATTTTAAAATACCACTTCAAAACAGTAAAAAAACTACCCCGCCATCTTTTGATACTTTAAATGAAAAAATTAAAATTCTTGCTAATAACTTTAATACAGATCCAGCAACGGCTGCCAATGATCTATTTTTTCCCAAAGAACCTTTTCTGATTTTAAAAGATTCTAAAAACCCTGCTAAATATTACAGGCAATTATTAAAATGGTATAACGAAGACATCAAAAATGAGAGTAAAAACTTTAAGGCAAACGAATGGGAATTTGTAAAATTTGAACCTGGCAGCTGCAAATGGAAAGCTCCTGGAACAGAGTTTAATAAAATCGGCTATTACTCCTGTGTTAAAAACAGTGTCACATTAAAGAATAAAGATGAAATAAAAAAATTTGAAATAAATGTTTTAATTAACTGGGGTAACAACTGGTATATTACCCATCTTGGAAAAATACATAATTAAACAAAGTTAAGGTTCAACAAACCTCATTGCAGTTGAACCCCCACTCCACTCAGTTCTTGACTGGGGAATATTAAAACCATTTATAAGAGATATTACAATTACTCTGCCATGGCCCTCTTTATAAAAAATACCTGCAGAGCCAATCTCATAAGTCGCAAATTCTGCTGCAGGCTCAAAAGATGCAGTTGAATAACATGCTGCATTAAACCGTGTTTTAGCTTCAATTTCAGGGTGCTGCTGCATATCAGCAATGAGAGATCCGCCATTTAATTTCATTAGAAGTGCCATCAATTCGTTAGATACAGCTTTAGAAGGGTCAATAGAATCACCCTTGTTATCTTTAAAATATTCAGGCTCATCATCCATGATTTTAAATCTAATTTCCACATTAGAAGATTCAGCAATTATTGACAAATCATAGTCCCAAACTGAATTACTTGAAAAATCTTTAAGTTTAAATCCTTCCGGAATATTAAAATCAATGTGATGAGAAACAAGCAACTCATTAATTTCATCAGACAACTTCATGTCTCTATATTTTTTTTCAAGCTTAGCTTCAAGGGTAACAACAAGTTTACTGTTTTCAGTAATCTCAATATTGTTATCGGCAACTTCTAAACTATCAGAATCCAATAGTTCATTCTGCTTATTTTCATCTTCAGGATTTTGAGGGGTAACTTTTGCACCTCCACATGAAATAAACAAGAAAGTAAATAAAAGTAAAACAAACTCTTTTACAGGCATGGAAACTCCTTCTTAACAATTTTCAGTTAGATATTGTAATTAAGAAACCTGTTTTTTTACAGCATTAATAACAGAAAGGGAACTGCTTTTACGTCTAAGGCCGGCAACAACCTTGCTTAACCCTCCAAGAAACTCATCAATGTGAATCTCTTCAAGAGCCCCCATGTTGGCAACCTGAAAATAGCTGCCCGCATAGTCACCTTTGCTCTCATAAACGATAAAACCAAGGCTCTTTAGTCCAAGATAAATATCCTGATATATCATTCCTTCTGGAACTTTCACCATGGTCACACTTCTACTGGCACGTTTTTCATCTAACAAAAGTTCAAAACCTAAAGACTGCAGCCCATTGCGGAGCCTTGAGCTTAACACTTTATAATGCCTTCGCCTGGAGTCTGTTCCGGCCTCTAAAAGTTCATCAAGTGCAGCATTAAGAGACATGATAGTATTTACTCCGGGAGTAAAAGGTGTTTGAGATCGAGTATCCATAAAATCTCTATATTTACGTAAATCCAGATAATAATTTCTGGGAGCTTCATTTTCAATTGTAGCCCAGACATCTTTTTTAACACACACAGATGCAATTCCCGAAAAAGCGTGAAGACACTTATTGGCACTGGTTACACAAATATCAATATTATCATCTCTAACATCAAGGTCTTCAGCACCAAGACTTGAAACAGCATCAACAAGTAAAAATCTGTTGTACTTTTTAGTAATAGCGCCAACCTTACTTACAGGATTAAGAATTGCCATTGATGTTTCATGATGAATCATAGCTACAATAGCAATATCCTCATCATTTAAAAGTTTATCTTCAACTTTTGCAATGGGAATAGGCTCACCCCATGGAACTTCAATAATCTCAAGTGGAATATTATATACAGTAGCAATCTCTCTTATTCTCTCACCAAAAGCACCATTGATAAGGACTAACAGTTTTTTTCCAGCGGGAACAAAAGTACTGATAGATGCCTCCATGCCACCAGTTCCAGATGAAGTGATAACATATACATCATGGTTATCCCCTGCTCTGAAGACCTCTCTTAGCTGCCGTTGAACAGAGTCTAGAAGATTTGAAAAGATTGGCTCCCTGTGACACATATCTCTTGCACCAACAGCAGCTTTAACCCTTGGAGTTGTTGTTACAGGTCCAGGATTAAGCAGCATGGCATGTTCACCGTCATAGCTGGTTTCTAATGTATCACCGTGAAGTTTAAGCAGAAGTTCAGCATAACGGCGTGCCTGTGGACTTGAAATACTTATCCATCTTACATTTTCAACATCAAGCATACGAACACGACCACGTCTTGCCATTGCTCTTAATGCATCAATGAGTGTAATTTCAACATCTTCTAACAGTTGTGACAGTTTATCAACAAGTACCGGAGAAATTCTTACAATTCCAGGACAGAGTCCATCAGGTTCCTCAATATCCATTCCAATATCTGATATTGCATTCCCTTCAAATTTAACTTTAAGACACTCCTCCTCATCAAATACTTCATCTTTCCTTTTATCAACAGCAAGAACAACAGAATCAGCCGGTGCCGGAGAACTCATAATTCTTCTTATAAGTGATGGAGGATAAAGCTGATCAGAAGGAACAAGAACAACCTGTTGGTCAATCCAGCCGGAAGCCGCCATCAGAGAGTGAGCATTACCTCTGGACCAGTTTTCATTATGTACAACCGTAACGTTAATATCCAGCCTGTAACTATTGAGGGCATCAATTACCTTTTCAGCCCTGTAACCTGTCACAACAATAGCTTCTTCAATTCCAGAAGCATGAAGTGTTCTTAAATTACGTACGATAAGAGGAAGACCGGAAATTTTTGCCAGGGCTTTAATATGTCCTGAACCGTTAACTACCCTCTTGCTTCGCTCATCAGCTAATACTATTGCTCTTTTCATAATTGGCATTGTATTTTTATTTCCCCGTTGTATTTTCCAGATAAAAATAACTGAATGTCTTTTTGCCAGTATGTATAATAATTGCAACACCTTTAGTGGCATTTTTTATACATAATTTAAGTTATCAATTATCTGAAATATATTATTTATCACTATATTACTGACTTTAAGCAAATTATTGGCATAAATCCAGTAACTGCCCTGAATACCAAGCAACAAGTATGCCAAAAAACTGATTTTAATAAAAAAAAGCTGAAAATCTGTTCATCTATTTACTGCCTGCGGGCTATGGACTACTGAGCTCTAAGTTTTTCAAGAGATACGTTAAATATTTCAGGTGGTTCCGCTTCAAAATACATCCTTTGACCTGTAACGGGATGATCAAAACCAAGTACACCGGCATGTAAAGCCTGACCATTTAAATCTTTGTGAATTTTTTGAATAAAACTGCTTAAATGTTTTGGAGTATATACAGGATCCCCTAAAACCGGAAATCCATTGTCAAAACAGTGTACTCGCACCTGGTGAGTTCGCCCTGTATGAAGAGTAACTGAAATAAGCGCTGCATCTTTAAAGTACTCAATGGTTTTAATTGTACTTTTTGCAACTTTACCACTGGTGACTCTGGAAGAAAAAAGTTTGCGTTCGTTAGGCTTCCTGTTATGAAATGTTGAAAGCTCTAAAAATTCAGGGGGAGAACCTGCAACTAAAACATTATAAACTCTATCAACTGTATGCTCCTGAAACTGAACAACAAGTTTTCTTAAAGCAATCTCCGTCTTGGCAACTACCATCAATCCAGATGTATCCTTGTCCAGTCTGTGTACCAGACCAGGCCTCATTGAATCTCCAACACTTATGGCAAACATATGAACCAGTCCATTAACGAGAGTTCCACCAGGGTGCCCGGGAGCGGGGTGAACAACCATTCCCCTTGGTTTTACGAGAACAATCACATCTTCATCTTCATATCTGATATCAAGAGGTATATCTTCAGGAAATGCGTTTAAAGGCTCAAGGGCGGGCTTATTTAATGTTATACAATCAGACTCTTTTATTTTATACGACGACTTTAGTGATATTTTTCCATTTACTGATACACAGCCTTTTTCAATATACTGTTTTACCTGACTTCTGGTACTCTCAATAGTTTGGACAGATAAATAATTATCAAGACGTGTACCGGCATTATCAGGTGATACAGTAAACTGATACTCGTCACTGTCACAATCACTGTCTAAAAAATCCATATGAGAAAACCGGTTGTAAGAGGGGAAAGATTACCAGAGCTTACACTTGATATGCCCTTTTGATTTAATGAGAAGATCAATAATGGCTCTGTCGTAAAAATTATTTCCCTGCAATTCGGGAATAACACGTGTATTGAAAAGCTCTCTTCCCTCTTCAATTTCGTCAGATAATGCATCATAGAGATTATCAGCCTGAAGACCTTCAAGTATTTTTTCTTCATTGTAAAGAGAAAGATCCGAAGCTATTGCTCTGGCAAGTCGTCTTGCTGCCTGTTCAGTTTCAATTATTCGCATAAAAACCTCCAATTGAATTTAGAGTATCACGCATAAAAACCCCGGTCAAATTTGATTCACA
>JAFGVO010000029.1 GCA_016937935.1 Deltaproteobacteria bacterium
AAATTATTAAATTACGAGGTCTTTAGTAAATAACTTTAAATTAAAAATTTTATGTCCCTATTACAATACCTAAAGCTTCTCTTAATCTAAAGTATTCTTCAGACACACTAAATAAAACCAGCTCTTTAATTTTCTCTTTTTTAGACATATCATCTACAGCAACAGTTTCAGACTGTATCATTCTGGCTGCTGTTTCAAGATCGTTTGAAAGGAGAAAACCGGTTCTACATGCAGTAAGTTCCAGACTTGTAATCCATTTTTTAAGATCAGCCTGTTCTCCGGATTTAATAAATTTATGAACAACCTTTGTAAGATTATCAACCTCCATAGAGTTCATATTCTTTAAAAGAACGCTCTGCCACTGAGAAACAACCTCATTATCAGGAATATTCATAGTTGGATTACCAATTTTCAAACAAGCCAGCATTAAAGCCTTAAGTTCGCCATGTGTTGGAAGAATCCATCGTATATAATGCTCTGGTCTGTAATAAGCAAGATGCTTAGTAACTAGAAACATAAGATCCTGGGGAGAATACCCTGCCAGCAAGGCAGAACCACAAGCTGATGCCATTGGATCGGTAATCGCAAAATTAAGTCCTGTCGGACTTTCTTCCTGAAGATAAAGTTCAGGTATCAATGGAAGATTCATCACCTGGGCAGAATAAAAAAATGTTTTCGAAAAAGCCAAAGTATCATTTGGTGGCCTTTTCTGATTTTTCTTCAGTCCAAAATTCTTAATAGGCTGAATTTTCAAAGACCTAACAGCTCTTGTTACCATTTCAAATATCTTGCCAATATAAACAGATTCATTCTCATGAAAAAGATTTTTAATCCAAAGTTCATTATCAAGTCTGGCCTGAGCTCTTACTGTACCCTTAGGTCTGTATTGCTCAAAAAACTGTTGTTCTTCTGTATCAGCTTTTTTAAGATAAGTAAGAGTTGAACACATACACCAGGCTTTGTCATACTGACGATGTTCAAAATAAAGCCGTCTCAAGGCTTTATAAGAATCAACCTTGAATGGATTCTGCTTGATAAGAGCTCTATGCTCAGCAACAGCTTCATCTAATTTTCCAGGAATCTTGGTATAAAGCTCCGCAAGAATTTCATGGCGAGTAATATTTTCAGGATCAAGTTGAGCCGCCATTTTAAAAGCTTCTGCAGCAGCTTCAAACTGCCCCATACGAGAGCGATAAATTTCACCTAAAAAGTGCCATAAATTAATCTCAATCTCTTTTTTACCTTTACCACTGATTCGATGAATCATCTTTCGATAATTGCGCTCAAGCTCTTTCCACTGTTTCTGCTGGGTTAAAATCCTGTCAATTGCCTCAAATGCTTTTAAATTTTCGAGGCTGTGATCAAGAGATCTGTTAAAATAATCAACTGCATCTTCAGCACTTTTAATTTCATCCCTGAAAATAACACCCGCAGCGTAATAAAATCTTGCGGCTTTATTCTCATCTTCTTCTAATTCACAAATCTTTGTAATTACATCAACAACATTCTGCCACTGTTTAGTTGCCTGATAAAGTGGCATGAGTTTATGCATTATTGGTCTGTCATCGGGCTTAATATTATACGCCTCCTGATAAGCCGAAATTGCTTTTTGAGGATTCTTAAGATTATTCTGCCAGATATCTCCAATTTCATTATAAAGTTCAAATTGACGATCTTCACTTTCAACTGAATCAATGAGAATTTTCTTAAAGTGAATAACCTGTTCAAAATTTTTCTGTTCATTCTGGAGTTCAATGACAGCTTCCAGCGTGGGAACATGATTACTATCAATTTCGAGCGCTTTATCAAACATATTAAGAGCTTTTCTGCGCTCTTTAAGATTTGCTTTAATATTTCCAAGTCGGAAGAAAATATCTACAATCTCACTATTGCTCTGCTCTTCTCTATGATGAACAAGAACCATCTGATAAAGCTTGAACGCTGCATTCCAATCTTCAGATCTATACAAAGCATCAGCATAATCTAGTAATGCCGGTAAATATTGAGTATCAATATCATAAGCAGTCTGATAAGCTTTTATAGCTTTTTCAATATTTCCAACTTTATCCAGCACCATTCCATATTTACTCTGGAGAGGTCTCATCTCTTCAGAAGAACGTTTTCCGCCCAGTCTTACAAGCATTGACAATAAGCGTTCTGCATCTTCCCATTTTTTAGCCTTAATATATACATCAACCAGTGGTTCAGCGGCATTCTGATTATCCGGATCAGATTCAAGTGACTTTTCAAACCACTCAATACCTGTATCCTCTTCAGACATTTTATCCCTATACAATTCACCAAGCTCAAACTGTAATTTAGATTTGTGACGTGGATTGTCCATACATTCCTGTTCTTTTTCAAGAACATCACATGCTGCCAGCCACTCACCTTCATCAATATGTATTTTCTTTAAAGCTGAAAGAGAACCAATATGAGCAGGATCTATATCCAAAGCTGACCTGAACTGCTCTACAGCTGTCCCTCTATCCATTAACTGTTTTTCATTTAATTCACCTAACCTATAAAACAGTTCAACACGTTTTTCAGTATCATTGATGGTATCCGCAAGTCTAAGAAGAGTATCATTTGCAGAAACCCAGTCTTCAACTTTAACCTGCAATTTTGCAAGATTATCCAGAGCATCAACATTGTCTGCATCTATGTCTAAAATTTCCTGATATGCGCCCATGGCTCTGTCAGGATCTTTCAGCTCAGCAGCCAGAACATTTGCCATCGAACTGTAAAGAGGTACTCTTAGCTCTCTATCGGGTGTTGCACCAATATGCCTTTCATATGTTTCAATCAAATCGTCCCATTTACCTGATTTTTTATAAAGACTTTCAAGGGACTCCAACGTTGATATATGAGCAGGATCGATATCAATGATTTCAACCAGCCTCTCAATAGCTTTATCAGATTTTCTAAATTCAACCTCAAGCATGGATGCAATTCTGGAAAGAAGCTCAATTCGCTCTCTTTCACTTGATGCATACTCAAGTTGAACTTCCAGAATATCAAGAAGATCCTGCCACATTTCCTGTTTTTCATATAGTCGCTCAAGACCCTTTAATGATGCTGAGTGTTCAGGAAGTATTTCGAGATTTGCTTTATATTCTTCAGTTGCGAGTGATAATTCATTTAAATTATTCTCATAAATCTCAGCAATTTTCTGCCTGGTCGAAATAATGCTGTCACTATCTGACACATCAAGAACATCCAGTTTTCGGCGAAGAACAGGTATAAGTTCTTCCCAATTCTCAGATGCTTTGTACAAGCGTTCTAAAGCGTTAATGGCTGTCTCGAGAGTAGGATCAATTGAAAGAGCTTCCTTGTACATCTTTCTTGCTTCAGGAAGATCCTGTAAATATTCCCTTAGAACTTCACCCAAATCAACAAGTATATCCTTTTTAACATTTTTATCATCTTCACAATCTACAGCACGTTTTAATACCTCGACAAATTCAACCCACTGTTTTGCATTGCGATAGAGCTCTCCCATCTGTCTGAGTGCTGGAACATTACTACTATCTAGAGCAAGAACCTGTTGAAAATACTGAATTGAATATTCTGGATTTCCAAGTGCAGCATACCATTTACCAACTCTAAAACATAAATCAATCTGAGTTTTATTATTTTCTGCTGCAGATATCAATTGATTGCACACTGCAAAGAGCTCCTGCCATTTATTTGTATCAGTAGCAAGTTTCTCTAAATAATCCCCAGTCTCATCATTAGAATAATCAATTTCAAATGCTCTCTGCATAACTAAAAATGCATTATCGAGTTCATGGAGATTTTTCTCATAAACCTGAGCCGCTTTATGTAAAAGAGAAATCTGAACATCTTTTTCCTGAACATACTCAAGTCGAGCAGAATATAACTGAATGAGTTCCTGCCACTCTTTAAGCTCTGTCATTATAAAAACAGACTTTTCAAATGCATGATCATGAAGTGGTGAAACTGATAGAATTTTTAAATATGGCTCTTTTGCATCATGAGGCTGTTCAAGCTGCTCTTCCATATAACCAGCTTGCTCCATCCAAACAGCAATCTGATCATCTCCGTCAAGAAGGTCTCCTTTTCTTGAGAGCAGGTCAACAAGATCATCCCATAACTCCTGGTCTTTATAAAGATGCTCTAAAGGCTCTACAATTTTCAGATCTGCAGGATCAACATCCAATGCCTTTTTCCACACTTCTATAGAGTCAAGTGGACGTTCTACAACATTTGATAAAATTGTTGCCATTTTAAAATAATAGGATTTAAGCAAATCTGTCTCAAATGATGAAGATCCAACTTCAATTATTCGATCTAAAGTCTCAATAAGATCTTCCCACTCCTGATTGGCTTCATAAATTTTTGCAATCGCCTGAAGTGCTGGAATGTTTTCAAAATCAATAGAGAGAACATTCTGCCAGTTTTCAAGAGCATTTCTATCTCTCTCTAAACATTCACCCCATACAAGACCAAGCTGACTGTATAATTTAACCCGTACATCATCTTCATCTGCTACAGATACAGCTCTTTCAAGAATTTCTACAAGTTCGTTCCAGTTTTCTTTTTGAGAATATAAAGATGCCAATGCATCTAAAGCCATGGCATCTTCACCAAGTATATCAATAACCCCAGTCCATAGTTCAATCGATTTATCAGCATCATCAAGGCATGCTGAGGCAATGGTGGCCATCTTGGCATATAAATCAGCCTGCTCAGCTTCATTGGGAGCAATATCCTTCATTTGCTCATAAATTTTATATAAACTCTCCCAATTTTCAAGATTTGCATAAATAATTTCGAGACGTGCAAGTGCTTCAAAATTTCCTGTATCCAAATCATCAGTTATTCGATGAAATGCAACTCTTGCTTTTTCAATATCTCCAAGCTGGGTATCCAGCACGTCACCCATTCTAAAAATATTAGTAACCTGATCTTCAACTGATGGTTCAACCTCAGCCAGTTTATCAAGAATTGGAACAAGACGCTCCCATTCCATATACTGAGTATAAATCCTGTCGAGAGACTGAAGTACCTCAAGATCATCACCGAACTCTAAACAACTCCTAAAAGCCTTTTCCGCTCGTGCAGCATCCTGAAGTTCCTCTTCGGCTATTCTTGCCAGACGTTTTGCAATAAACTTCTTTGCAGCTTTATCTTCAAAATCAACAAACAGTTTTTCATAAAAATCAGCCAGTTCACTTGAAGCTTCAGTTGACTGAGAAAGTCTTTCCATATCTGTACCAGAGCGTTCATCAAATGGATCTTCCGAGAAAGCTTTGCAATACCACTTAAATGCCTCAACAGGATCAAGAAGTTTATCCTCGTAAGTTTCGGCAATATTATGCTCCTTCTCAATACGTTCCTCTTTATCCTCCATATCATCAAGCTGACGTTCATAAAGACTGCAAAGTTTATTCCACTCACCCTGCATCTGTAATAAAGGTTCAAGAATGTCAACAATTTCTGCCTTCATTTTACCTTCAGCAAATATATCTTCCAAAGCAGATATGGACTGTTCATGAGCTGGTTCCGCAGCAAGAATATCTCTAAAAACCTCGACAGCTCTTTCAGTATTATCAAGTTCCTGTCTATAAAGCTGCCCTAATCTAAACTGAATATCCAATGCATCTGAAGGATCCTCCATAATTAGAGACTCTTTAGAGAGAACGTCGGCAAGCTCATTCCATTTTTCTGAAATCTGATAAAGTTTATCAAGTCTTATTATTGCATCTTTATTTTCTTCATCTACAGATAAAACTTTTTGAAAACGGACAATTGATGAATCAAAGTCATCAAGATTCTCTTCATATATTGCACCTGCCTTAAGACTTAACAGAACCACAATATCATCCTCTTCAGTATTCTCGACAAGCTCATCTAAAAGTTTTGCAAATTCACTCCATTTATCAGTTGCGTGGGCAAGTGCCTCGAGCTGCAAAAGAGATTTTTCATTTGCATTGTCAATTTTAAGAGCTCGTGCATACATGTCAAAAGCTTCAGCAGGTGAATCCAGATGCAAATCACTTTCAAGAAGCTCTGCAGCCTGATGAAGTAATTGAATCTGTGTCCATTCATCTTCACTATTTTTGAATTTAATTTCTAAAACACCAACTAATTTTCTCCACTGAGCCAATTCAGTATATAAAGGCTCTAAAACATCTGCCGCGAGAAGTGGTTCATTTTCTCCCTCAACAAGCTGCTCAAGAAGTTTAATTGTCAATTCGTGATCAGGAGAGACAGTAAGAATCTCGTTAAGATAGTCTATAGCTCTCTGGATATCATCAAGATGCTTTACATAGAGTTCAGCCACTCTATATTTAAATGAAACAGCTTCATCAGGATCTTCGACAAGTTCAATTTCCCTTTCCAGAATTGAAAGAAGATCAGGCCATTGTTCTGCTTCAGCAAAAAGAATATCCAATCTTGAAATAGCCTGAATATCATCAGGATCAAATTCGAGAATTCTCTGATAGGTTGTAATTGCTTTTGCTGAATCGTCTAACTCTCTTTCGTACATTGCGCCCAGTACATAAAGTGTCTCTTTTTTCTCATCAGGTGTCTGTACAAGCTCAACTTTCTGATTATAAATCTCCTGTAAATCATTCCATCTCTCAAGCCTTAAATATAATCCTTCCAGCTGAGTTATTGCGCGTAATTCATCGGAATCAATTTCAAGTATCTGCTTATATACAGCTATTGATTTATCGATATTTTCAAGTACATCCTCATAAATTTGACTAGCCTTGAAAAGCAGCTCCTTCTGCTCAAAAATATCATCAATCATCTCAACCTTTTTAAGGTAGATGGCAGCTAAATCTTCATAATTTTCATTAATCTGATAAGCTCTTTCCAATGCTGTAGCAGCATCTATATGCATAGGCTCAATTGCAAGGACAGCTTTATAATGCTCAACTGATTTTTCAATATTCTGAAGCTGCTCTTCAAAAATTATTGCTATTTTAAGATGATATGCTGCTTTTAATTCATCATCTTCAATACCATCAACCAGCTCGCAATACATACCGGCAAGCTCTGCATACAAAGATAAAACCGTAGCCATTCGCTCAAGTTCTTCCTGTGTACGCTCCTGTTCAGGATCCTCTCTTAAGGCTTTACCCAGTGTTGAAAAGGCTTTCTCAGGCTCGTCTCCGGCTGTTTCATAGAGAGTGGCAATTTCATGATATAGATCAACTCTTCTTGAAACTGTCTCCTCTTCAGAGATCATGATTTCAAGAACTCCAATAAGTTTTTCCCAACTATTCTGTTCCCTGTAAATGGGTTCCAGAATTTCGGAAACATCATTTTTAAACTCTGGATTTAAAATTATGCGTTCGAGAGCTTCAACCGCATTTTCATTTGTAGAATCAAGTTCCAAAACCTCTTTATAAATATCAATTGATGCAGATAGCTCATCAAGTTTTTTCTCCTGAAGATCGGCCAATCTGATTTTTAGTTCAATTATCTTTTCAACATCAACCTCTATGCCCAGTTGCTGTTGAAGATTATCTGCAAGATCAGACCATTTTTCAAGTGAAAGATATAGCTTATCCAATGTTGACAATGCATCCAGTGAGCCTGAATCAATATCAAGAATTTCCTTCATGCATGCAATTGCAACTTCTGGTTGTTCGAGCATATCTTCAGCAATTCTTGCAATGTGTCTCAATATTTCCTGCTTCTCATCACTGTCTGAAACTGCTTCAACTTTTATTCTGAGCAAATCAACGAGATCCTGCCATTTCTCTTCCCTGCTGAAAATATCCTCAAGAGCTGAAATTGCATCACTCGACTGGGCATCAATTTTTAATGCAGATTGATAATCTGAAATTGCACCACTGCTGTTATCGAGCTGGGTATCCTGAATCTGAGCAGCCTTTAACCATAAACGTTTTCCATTTTCTGTATCATCTGTAGATGCTGCACCCTTTTCAATAAGCTCTGCAAAATCTTTCCAGCAATCAAGAATAGCACTGATGTTATCCAATTGTTCAAGAGCTTCAGGCATATCAGGATTTACTAAAAAGGCTCTGCTGAATGCGGAAAATGCTCTCTCCTGGGAGTCAAGATTGTTTATAAAAACATTCGCCATTTTAATCAGAATATCATACTGCTCAATAGAATCGTCACTGGTTGCAGCTAAAATATCTAAAACATTAACAAGTTCTTCCCATTTTTCAGTATTTTCATAGATAGGAGCAAGGATCTCTGATGCATCTCTTTGAACCTGTTCATTATCAAGTAGAGATTCAAGGGCTGTAATAGCCTCTGAATGCTCTTGATTTAAAACAACAACTTCCCGATAATTATCAATAGCTTTTTCAAAATCATTTAAATGCTGACTACAAATCTGACCCAGTCTATATTTAAGATCGATCTCCTCAGATGCATCTTCAACGCCAAGCAATAATTCACGATCAACTATAGATGCAGCATCAGCCCATTTCTCCAGTTTAATATAAATTCGCTCAAGGGCCTGAAGAACACGGTGCTCATCACCGGCAATTTCAATAATCTTATTGTAAACATTTATAGCTTTTGGAATATCATCTATCTCTTCTTCCAATAATAGAGCCTGATTGTAATAAATGTCTTTACGCTCATCATCATCTTCTGCCATGTCAATTCGTTTTGCATAAATATCCATAAGCTCTTCGAATCGACCCATTTGAGCATAAATTCGCTCAAGAGCATAAACTGCTTTTGCATTTTTAGGATCATCAGCAAGAATTTCATCAAAATGCTTAAGTGCCTCATCTGTCTGGCCTAGTTCTTCATTCATTACTCTGGCCATCTTGATTCTCAATGTAACCTTATCTTCACCCTCTGTTGTTTCATACGCTTCATTATATACGGTTACAACATCTTCCCAACAACCCGCTTTGCCTGCAGAACGCTCCAAATCCTCCTGAACAGTCTCATCAGTGCTGTTCATTTTAAATGCACTTAAAAATCCTTCAAAAGCTCTTTTGGAATCACCAACCTCATCTTCAATTAATCTGGATATGCGCTGCTGAAGCAGGAGTTTCTCATCTAAATCTTCTAAATGGCCTAATTTAACCTCAAGGGCAGCTGCCAGCCTGGCAGGTTCTTTTCCTGATTCCTCATAAATTGGAATCAACTCTTTTGCAGCATCAATATTTGAAGAATCAATTTTTAAAACTTCCTCAAGTGCTTCTGCTGATTTGTCAACTCGCTCTTTTTGATCTCGCCATAGTTCTGAAATTTTAAAATAGAGCCCGACTTTTTGAGAGGTCTCAAGATCATCCCTGGAGGCTTCCCTTTCAAGCACTCTTATAAATTCATCCCATTTTCCAGATTCACCATAAAACGCCTCGAGCTCATCCCATGCCTGCAGAGCAAGGTATCTCTTTTTTAACTGCTCCTGAGCTCTCCTGTCATCAGGAACTATTTCAAGTAGAGATTTCCATGCATCAACCGCTTTCTCATCATCAGACATTTTATCGCCGTATATAATACCCAGCTTCTGATAAATATCTTTTTGAACATCCGGATCGGGAGTATTCAAAACGGATGTTTCTAAAACAGAAGTTAACTTCTCCCACTCCTTTGCCCGTTCATAAAAATTGGCAAGGTCAGCCAAAGCCTCTTCGTTCTCAGGATCGTGCTCTAAAACAGCCTCCCAATGAGTTATACAAATATCTGGTTTTTTCAAACGTTCTGCAGCCATCCTGGCAATCTCAACAAGAGCATCAATCTTTTCAATACCATCATCCATGGCATCTGCCTGAGCACTCATAATATCAAGAAGTTTTTTCCAGTCACGACGTTTCTCATACATCTCTTTTAGAAAATCCATCGCTTCGGGATGAATAGGATCAAATTCAAGGACCTGCTCAAATGCTTTAATAGCTTCAGCCTGATTAGAAAACTGATTCATAAATAGATTTGCAATTCTCAGCCAAAGCTCCACGGCATCATCAGGATCTTTTACAACGTCCCCTTTCGCCTTCAACATTTTTACAAGATCAGGCCATCTTTCCATGGACTCATATTTTACAATTGCAGCATCAATTGCCGGAAGATAATCAGGCCTTTTTTTCATAATAGCCTGATAGGTGTTGACCGCCATAGCATCCTGATTGATGTGCTCATCATAAATTCTGGCTAAAGTCATATGTGCCTCAACAAATTTTGCATCATCATCAATCTTGCGTCCCATGCGCTTTAAAAAATCAGCAAAAACTGTCCACTTATCACTTTCAGAGTATAACCGCTCAAGATTTTCCAGTATTTCAGGATGGCCTGGATCGATATCCCATGCACTTTGCCATGCTTTAATACCTGCATCAGCGCCTGTTGACTCAGCTTCTAAAGCAGCGTCTATGGCCTCTTCAAGTTCAGGAGAGATACTCCTGTCAACTTCAAGAGATTTAATCTCTGCAGCCTTTGCATCTTCAGTTGATGAATCAATCTGATCTGCATCTTCGTCTACAACTACCTGTTCATTATTATCTGTCCCAGAATTCTTTGTCATTGTGCTCTCCTCGAACTTTTATTCACAACTTTACAATCAAAATCAATCTATAATGGGTTTGCCGTTTGAAATCTCTGCAAGCCTTCCTGCTGCTGCAGATAAATAATCAGCAGGGGTATCCTGAGTTGCACTCTCTGTAAATTTCTGAAGCCAAATCTTAGCATTTTCAACATTTACATATGAGTAGTTCCAACCAAGACTAAACATGGCATCAACCATATTGGGCTTTAACTCAAGCGCTGTTCTAAATTCAGTAATTGCCGCATCATGATTTTTTTCTGCTGAAAAAACAGCACCAAGTCTTGAATGAAGAATTGCAAGTTCATCCCCTCTTCCAATCAGAGCTTTAATTCCCTCTTGAAGAACCTGTTTGGCCTGAGGAATAAAATCATAATCAAGATATAAACTTCCAAGCTCTCTGTATGCATCAAAAAAGCCACCATTTTTATTTAATGCATCAGTATATTTCTGAAGTGCCTGCTGAGGATTATCCATTGCCTCATATACCTGTCCAAGATGATAGTGAGCCTTGTATAAATTATCATCAAGCTCAATGGCCTTTTTAAAAGCAGTTTCTGCTCTCTCCCACTGACTCATCCACTGATAAACCTCACCAAGCTGATAATAATAAATTGGAACTGTATTATTGAGGTTAATTGCAGATTGAAGATGATTTGCAGCCTGCTCATACTCCTTTGTCGCAATGTAAACAATTGCGATATTGTGGTGAGCCTGCTCGTTTTCAGGATCCAGACTTACAGCTTTACTACAATCTCTTATTGCCTGAGGATAAAGTTTTCTTGCATGGTAATCCACACAACTATTCATCGCCTCTACTGAATGTACATGCTCACGACTACATTTACTGCCGCTAAGCACAGTTGCTACTGCACAAATTGCTAAAACCAGCTTTTTGTTCATAAACTCACTCCTGTCTTAAATAAAGTACTTATTTGTATTATCAGTTTTACCTGCAAAGGAATATTAGAGAATACTTAAGAATATGTAAACCCTTTTTACAACGTATATTTAAATTGATTATTATTTTAGAGTAGTTTTTTTAGCAAAACATGTCAAAGATTGCGAAAGTTTCTTATTTGGCATTTATATCGACAAGTTTTTTAACAATATTTATCTTTTTTTTCTTGACAATTTTTCCTGATTTTTCATGAACATATTCAGAATTCAAAACAGCATCAACTTTTTTCTTATAACTTGCAGTGCTCCATCCCAAATTTGCAAAACCTTCCATAGCTTCGTTTCTGACTCTTAGACTATCATCTTCACACATTGTCTTTAACAATGGCTCTCTGGCAATTTCATTTTCATGGGAAAAAAGCGCAACAACCGTCTGATATCTCACAGTTTCATCCACATCATCAAGAAATCGAATTAATGCCGATGTCACTGGTTCTTCATTTATCTCAGCTAAAGCCATAATTGTCTGAATTTTCCGATCAGGATTTCTTTCATACTCTGTATCAAAATCAGAAAGAACATCCAGAAGTTCATCCCTGTATTCATCATGAGACAAAACATTCCTTAAAACCCTCTGAACCTGATTTACTGATTCAGCACTTCTGAGAGCTTTTTTTAAACCAGCTAATCCAATTTCTCCCATATCTATGAGAGCTTCACTTACCCATTCTTTTTCTTTTTCATCTTCAATAGAGGGTTCTGCGTTTACAGAAAATCTGGATATCAAACCTTGTATGGCTAGCTCTTCACCTTTTTTTGCAAGGGTGATAACTTCATATAAAGCAGCCTGCCTATAATCTTTAGGTGTATGCTTATTGTTAGCACGCTTTACATTTCGCTCAATTTTACGAATAAGTCTGTTCTCTTTAGACAGATAGTCTAATAAACTCATATTTTACCTCAAATATATTTTGATGTTATTAAAAAATACGTAGAATCACTCTACATCTTCAGATTCTTCCTGATCAGTGAATACATTAACGAGTTGATTAATGCGATAGCTAAGCCCTCCTACTTCAGAGGATTTAACATCAAAACGATAATCGTATTCACCATTTATAATTTTTAACAAGCCTTCTTCTATAGCCATAACCGGCTTCATAAAATAATTACCAAGAATTATTCCAGCAACAATTACGAGTAATAATCCTGATAAAATAATGATAAGCAATATTTTCAATGGAACAGAGAAAAATCTTGATTCTGCTTCAGAACCAATGAACAAATATCCAATTTCGTCTTTTTTGTCTGCATTTGCAAGAGGGCTAAAGAGTGCAAGATATTGTTTACCATTTACATTTAATTTAAAAACACCTGTAGTTTTTTTGGTATTAAATGAACTTTTTATCTCTTTTAATATGTCAGGGCGTGAAATTTCACTGTTTAAAGTCTGTCTGTCAGTATCGGTAGTAAACGAAGTACTATAAACTTTTCCACCATTAATCACTGCAAGATCATGTCCGAGAAATGATGCTTTTTTAGCTGCAGTTCCATTTGAAACCTCATACCCCACTGCAAGCACACCGGAAATCTTATCATCAGGCCCCCATATAGGAGCAGCTGATATTTCGAGAAGACCCGTATTTATAAGAGAACAGAGGTGTTTTTGGGTTCCTTTATATTTTTTATCAAAAGAGGAACCATCTACAGACCAGAGGGCATAGTTGGCTTCACCATCTAATGCTCTTTGAACAACCGGCATGGCAGTTGCAACATTACGTCCTGCAGGACATGCATTTGGAGTTGTATTTCTAGCCAGAACAACACCATTTCTATCTGTAATAAAAACAATAGCCGGTTTATGCCCTTTTTGAGAAAGAATTGAAGAGGCTGTTTCTACACTTTGAACAGCCTTGTTAAACCACTCCAGCCTTAACCTTTTCTCAAAAGCTTCCTGACTCTCTCCTTCAGCCAGTTCAATATCCATCTCTTTAAACAAACTAGCTACAACGTTAGTCATTGAAAGGCGGCTGACCTGATTCAGCTGCTCATATCCTCTAAGAGCTTCTGAACGCTCAAATAGCGATGACACCACTTTTAACTCTTTTGATAATTTATTATCAGCTTTCTGACTTAAAACAGTGTCCAGATAAAAATAGCTTCCAATACCAAGTATTAAAACAATCAGCAAATTAGGAAAGATTATTTTAGCTCTCATTTTACTCCCTTTTTTCTAAAAGAGGTTGCCCCCCGTTATTAAAAATTCCCCTGAATATAATATTAACATTATAAAAAGCTGAACTTTTTTTGAGTACCATCTAAATTAAAACCAGTCAAGAATTCATAATGAGGAGCTAATTGCGTTGCAGGCTAATCCGCCTGATGTGCGCTTTAAAAAACACTTTTGGTGTCTTGATACCCCAAGGTTTGTGGGT
>JAFGVO010000304.1 GCA_016937935.1 Deltaproteobacteria bacterium
AACCCACAAACCTTGGGGTATCAAGACACCAAAAGTGTTTTTTAAAGCGCACATCAGGCGGATTAGCCTGCAACGCAATTAGCTCATGGAAAACAATTAGTATTGATGCTATTTAAGTGGCACGAAGATTGCTCTATAGCAAAGAAATTAACCGTTTCAGATTTATTGAGACACTTTATAATTTAAGGAGACAAAAATGAGTGATACAACACAGTATGAATGCGAACCATGCGGATTTATTTATGACGAGAACTATGGGCATCCTGCATCAGGTATTGAGCCCGGAACAAAATGGGAAGATGTTCCCGATGACTGGAGATGCCCCTTATGCGGTGCCGGCAAAGAAGAGTTTGCTCCTCTCTAATCATTTTCAGTATCTGATTTTTTAAATAATTAAAACTCTTTTGGAGAATATTACAATGATAAGCAATAAAATGGAAACAGCTATTAATGGACAGATAAATATTGAGGTCTACTCAAGCTATCTCTATTATGCAATGGCTGCATATTTTGAAAAACTAAGCCTCAAGGGTTTTGCCCACTGGATGCGCATTCAGGCCCTGGAAGAGCTGACCCATGTTCAGAAACTGATCACATTTATCAATGATAGAGGTGGTGAAGTTAAACTTGAAACAGTTGAAGCCCCTCCCCTCAAATGGGAGTCTCCTCTTGCTGCCCTTGAAGCAACATACAAACATGAGGTAATGGTTACAGGACTTATCAACAATCTTATGGACACAGCTTTTGAAGCAAAAGATCATGCTGCTGTCAATTTTCTTCAGTGGTTTGTTGCAGAACAGGTAGAAGAAGAGGCCTCTGTTGATGAAGCTGTTCAAAGACTTAAACTGGTAAGACAGAGTGAGGGCGGTCTCTTCCTTGTAGACAGAGAGATGGATAACCGAACATTCACCCTGCCTGCCGATCTTGTAGGAGTGTTCTAAATGAGCAGAGGATTTGAAGCTGTTAAAATAAGTGAACATGTTTACTGGGTTGGTGCAATTGACTGGAAGCTTCGCAACTTTCACGGTTATGAAACATCAAGGGGTTCCACCTATAATGCATTTTTAATTATTGCAGACAGAGTTACACTTATTGATGCGGTAAAACCCAATTTCTACGACGAAATGATGGATCGAATCTCATCGGTGATTGATCCTTCTCAAATTGATATTATTGTATCTAATCATGCCGAAATGGATCACTCGGGTTCTCTGCCTAGACTTATTGATGAAGTTAAACCCTCTAAAATTGTGGCTTCAGCAAAAGGGGTTCAGGCTCTATATGAGCATTTCAGATGGGATGTTAATGTTGAGACAGTAAAGACAGGTGATACTCTTGATATTGGCACTGGCACACTCAAATTTATTGAGACACGCATGATACACTGGCCTGACAGCATGTTTGCTTTTTTTGATAAGGATAACATTCTGTTTTCAAATGACGCTTTTGGAATGCATCTTGCCACAGGTGAAAGATTTGCCGATGAGATAAGTCCTTATATTCTTGATTACGAAGCTGCCAAATATTACGCAAATATAATCCTTCATCTCTCGCCAATGGTAAAGAGACTGCTCGAAACTCTTCCAACATATAATCTTGATATTAAAATGATTGCCCCTGATCACGGACCCGTATGGAGAGAAGATATCAATTTTATTCTTGAGCGCTACTCAAAATGGGTTGAACAGAAACCAACTGACAAGGCGGTAATTGTTTATGATACCATGTGGGAGTCAACTTCAAAAATGGCGGCAGCAGTTGCTGACGGACTTGTCTCTGCGGGGGCTCATGTGAAAATTCTTCCCCTTGACGGTGTACACAGAAGTGATGTGATTACTGAAGTTCTTGATGCAGGTGCCCTTATTGTCGGTTCTCCTACAATTAATAATCAGATATATCCTACTGTTGCAGATGTAATGAACTACCTCAAAGGCCTTAAGCCTAAAAATTTAATTGGTGCAAGCTTTGGTTCATATGGCTGGAGCGGTGAAGCCGTTAAACATCTCGATGAAATACTCGAAGAGATGGGAGTTGAACTTGTAAGCCCGGGAACGCGAATAAAATATGTTCCTTCTGATGATAATCTGGTTACAATGAGAGAGCTGGGAGTAACCATAGGTAAAAAATTAGCCCTTTTAAAATAGTGCTGATAAAATATCTTAAAAATTACAATGGCAAACTCCCCTATGAAAAACTCCCCTATGAAAAACTCCAATGACAAATTTACCCTAAAGCAGCTTGAAGATTCTTATAAAAAATATAATGACAGAAAATATGTTCACCCCGACCCTCTGGAGTTTCTTTATAATTACAGCAATTTAGAAGAGAGGGAAATTGCAGCTGTTATTGCATCATCTCTCGCTTACGGAAGAGTTGCTCAAATATTAAAAAGTGTAGGCATTGTTCTTGATACTGCACATTCAAAGGAAAAAAACCTTGTTGAATTTGTTCAAAACAACTCTGCGGCAACATTAAAAAAACTGTTTAAAAATTTTAAACACCGCTTTACAACAGGTGACGAACTCTCAACTTTAATCCATTACACTGGCAGGGCTATTTTAAAATACTCATCCCTTGAAAATGCTGTTTTAAGTGGTGTTTATGACGATGATACCAATATTAAAGGTGGAATAACTGTTCTGGCCCATGAGCTTACCGGCAGTAAAGGTTTTAATTCCCTGATGCCTGATCCCGGTAAAGGCAGTGCATTAAAAAGAATTAATCTTATGATGCGCTGGATGGTAAGAGAGGACAAAGTGGATCCTGGCGGCTGGAAAAAAATATCACCATCTCTTTTAATAATTCCCCTTGATACCCACATGCACAAAATATCCCTTCAACATGGATTGACCATTCGCAAAAGCGCTGACCTTAAAACAGCGTTGGAAATAACAGAACAGTTTTCAAAATTCTCAAAAAAAGACCCTGTCAAATATGACTTTGCCCTCACCAGACCCGGTATTGGGGGACATTGAGACAGTAGTTAATGATACAATATTTAATAAAAAGATTTGAGACAGTGAGACAATCCAATATGCATGAGACACTTTTAAATGGGAAAAATAATAGATTATTGGCAATACAGAGATTCTTCTCTGTATCCGGAAGGAATAGTCACATTAAAATCACTGGTTTTAAGAGGGTTTTTAATGTCAACTCCGTCTGATTCATATTTAAGTCTGATACTGGTCTTCTCTTTGGGCATATCTATTAAAATTTTATATGGGAAATAGACTTTATCTATAAAATCATACCCTTCATATTTTACAGAAACCAGAACTTCTCCATTCTTCTTCAAAACATATGAATTTACAGGAAGCTCTTTTTGGGGGCCGATTGTAAATATCTGTTCCGTATCCCCTTTAACAACCTGAAGCATATAGTATCCCTTGTTTTTCCATTTTACTTTAGATGCCCCTTCAAATATTTGGGGTCTGCCTGTCAAAATGGAAATAAGCTCGGCAGGAGGAAGATTAATTCCGGTAAATCGGTTTACATTACATGGAGAAGATTCCCCCTTATAAACAATTGAATTTCTAAAATCAACCAGTTTGAAATTCTCTTTGTCAGCAATCAGTACACTTAAAATTGTGCCAAATGGAGACATTACATCGATTCTTAAATCTGCCGGGGGATTTGAAAATATAAAAACCTCTCCCCTTATTCTGTGTTCACCTGAGTGTGTCATGCTCGCTGCAATTCTAAAAGATTCTATCAGTGGTTTTGACTCTAAATCTCTAATAATTGAGCCACCGTCAGTATATGGATTTGCAGGTTTAGGAATCGGACCGCATGATATGATAAAAGAAGAAATTAAAAAAAATAGAAGTGTTACCCTTTCAGACTCTGTTTTTAAATATTGCATTAAAATTCACGTCTTCCTGAAATTGCACGCTCAAGGGTATTAGAATCAATATATTCCAATTCACTACCATGGGGAACACCTGAGGCTATCCTGGTAATTTTAACGTCCATATCTTTCAGATTCTCTTTGATAAGCATTGCTGTCGCCTCGCCTTCAACGGAGGGTCTTGTGGCAATAATAACCTCTTTTACGCTCTCTTTTTTAACTCTGTCATAAAGGAGTTTTATATTCAGATCTTCGGGGCCGATTCCATCTAATGGAGCCAGAAGACCATGAAGAACGTGAAACTTCCCTCTGTACGTTCCCCCGCTGTTTACAGCCCATAAATCAGGAACATTTTCCACAACACAGACAATTGAACTCTCTCTTTTCAAGTCGACACAGATATTACATGGATCAGTATCTGTAATATTGGCACAAGAGCTGCATTTTTTTATATTCAGATGAAACTCTTTAAGTGAGTCCCCCAGTTTTTGAGCAAATCTCTGGTCTGTTTCAATTATATGAAACACTAATCTGGCCGCACTTCTTTTACCAATACCGGGAAGTCTTGAAAATAGATCAATCAGTTGTGAAATAGCATCACTCATTACAGATTAAAAAAGTCCCGGTATTTTCATTCCCTGGGTAACCTCTTCAGTAGCTTCTCCAAGTTTTTCATCAGCAAGGTGGATTGCCGCATTTACAGCTGATATTACTGAATCCTGAAGTGTCTCAATATCCTCTTTGTCAACCAGTTCAGGATCAATGATAATTCCGGTCAGCTCTTTTGCCCCATTAATTGTGGCTTTAATTTTTCCGCCGGCAGCTTCACTTGTCCATGTTTCATCCTTCATAGACTCTTTAAGCTCTTCAAGTTTTGTCTGTATACGATGTGCTCTTTTCATCATTTCAGGCATTCCGCCTCTGATTGCCATACGACTGCTGCTTCCACTGCTGCTTTTTTTTCCTGAACTCTTTGCTTTTGCTTTTACTTTTGACATTGATGACTCCTATTATTAACTTTTATCGATTGTAAAATTTCATACTGAAATATATGAAATACTAATTATCTTTTAATTATAACCCGCTCAATTTTTCCTTGAAGGGATGCTTCAAAGCCTCTCACAACGGGATGATTTCGCGCCGATTCCTCTTCCACCCTCTGTTTTTCCTGAATTTCAAGCTTCTCTTTTGCGATTGTTGTAATATCCTTAACCTCACCTTGTTCGGTCACAATTTTTACACTGTAATGAATAAGCTCCATCAATTCCTGCTCAATTGCCGAGCGCATGGAATCTGATGAAATCTGTTCAAGGGTAAAACTGTCCTCATGATCAAATTTAAGAGTTATCCTGCTGTATGTACTTCCAGGTTTTAAAATTGCACGTTCTAAAAGTGAGCTCCATGCGGGCATTTTTTTTGAAAGGGCTTTTAAAAGTTTTTCCCATCCATCTGTTGTAAGCTCTTTATCCGAAACCTGATATGAACTTAAGCTCTTTGGTTTATGATCAGAATCTTTTTTTTCACTGGTGTCCGGACCATCTGCAATAACCGGCTTATCGGAAGGTTTAACGCTCTGTGTTACAGATTTATTAACTGCAGGTTCATGATTATCAGGGGCCGATATGGGAGATTTGGCTAATTCAGCACTTTTTTTTTTCACGGGAAGGGCCTGATTTTCAATTTTTACACCACCACCGCTCATTACAGCCTTTTGCAGTTGTTCAATTCTTTTTAAAAGCGCATCTGCAGGAATCAAATCACCCATGTCAGCAAGTCTTGCAAGTGCTGCTTCGAGGAGCATTTTAGGAAATTGTGATCTCGCAATTTCATCATAGGCTTCAGCTACATGTTTGAAAATTCTGTGAATAGAATCTCGTGAACTGCTTTTTGCCTGAATTTTCAGATTTTCAATCTCTTCATCGGGCAGATCCAGAAATCCAAGCTTGTCATCAATAAGTGAGGCAACCATAACATTTCGAACATGTTCGAGAAGTCCCTTGGTAAACACGGGAATATCAAAACCCTGTTTGTCAACTTCGCGAATAATTTCGAGAGTTCTAAAAGGACTTCCATCAATAATTGCCTGACATAAATCATAATATGTCTGCCTGCCCACAACACCTAAAAGATCCTCAACCAGTTCTGCTGTTATATTTTTTTCACCGGATGCCAGAACCTGATCAAGTATAGAGAGGGCGTCTCTCATTGAGCCTTCTGCCTCTTTACCAACTATTGCTACAGCACTCTTTTCAGCTTTAATACCCTCTTTTTCAAGAATATATTCTATCCGCTCATTAATTGCAGCAGTGGGAATACGCCTGAAATCATAACTCTGAACCCGGGATATTATTGTGGCCGGAATCTTATGGGCTTCTGTGGTTGCAAAAATAAATTTAACATGTGGAGGAGGCTCTTCGAGAGTTTTTAAAAGTGCATTAAATGCACTTACAGAGAGCATGTGAACCTCATCAATGACATATATTTTAAATTTACCGATAATAGGTCTGTATGGAATTGTCTCCCTTAATTCACGAATATCATCAACCGAGTTATTAGATGCACCGTCAATTTCGATAACATCCACAGCGGTTCCGTCAGTTATGCTCCTGCACGAGGCACATGTTCCGCAAGGGTATCTGGTAGGACCGGAACTGCAATTAAGAGATTTTGCGAGAATTCTTGCAAGAGAAGTTTTACCAACTCCTCTGACACCGGAAAAGAGAAATCCATGGGCAACCCTGTCCATCTCAATTGCATTTGCAAGAGTTTTGGTTACATGAGCCTGACCGACAACTTCATCAAAGTTTGCCGGCCTGAATTTTCTAGCCAATACAAGATATGACATGATTTAAAGAATGTATTCACGGCCCTCTCTGGCCGCTTCGGTTGCTGGAAAGAGTTTTTGACACTCTTTTTCCATCTCTTCTATTTTGTCATCATCATGGGATGGGTCATGATGAAACATTATCAGCTTTTTAGCATTTGCCAAAGTGGCGAGTCTTGCAGCTTCGTTATATGTTGAATGCCCCCAGCCTAACTTAGGGATACCGGTTCCATTACCAGTATATTCATCAACAGTATATTGTGAATCATAAACAAACAGATCAGTATTCTTTGCAAGCTCAAGTACATTTTCATCAGGCTTATCAGGATCTCCCCCCTGCTCAGTATCTGTGCAGTAGGTAAAAGAGGAACCTTTGTATTCGATTCTATAGCCGTAACAGCCATTTGGATGCTGCAATGGAAGACCTGTAATTGTCAGCCCTTCAGCCAGTTCCAGTTTCTGACCATCATCAAACTGATGAAACTGAATTTCAGCAGAACAGGTTTCAAGTGTTACAGGAAAATTCGGAAAATTCATCTGACCCGCAAGTGTTTCACCAAGGGTCATTTTAAGATTTTTTCCTCCATAAACAAACAGTTTATTCTGTTTTAAGAATATGGGTGAAAAAAATGGAAACCCCTGAATATGATCCCAGTGCACATGGCTGAAAAACATATAAGCATTAACCGGGGCTTTCTTTTTCATCAGTTCATCCCCAAGCATTCTTATACCGGTTCCGGCATCAAGAATAATCAGAGTATCCCCTGCATTAACTTCAACACAACTGGTGTTGCCGCCAATTCTTGCAGTTGAGGGCCCGGGTGATGGAATGGATCCTCTTACTCCCCAGAATTTAATGCGAAACATTATGCACGCTTAAATATCATCAACTTCGCCGGCAGGAGCGGCGGCGGCAGGAGCAGCTTCAGTTGCCTGAGCTTTTTCGGTTTTTTTATTTATATCATCGACAGCTTCATTTTTACCATACATACTGATTAAAATGAAAATAATGAGAGCTGCTACCATTCCACCAAGAATTCCATAAGGAACCTGTTTAGGAATGATTGTTGATTTCTGTTCAAACTCGCTCAATTCTCCGGACATGATAACCTCCTTAAATGTAGGGGTAATAATAATTTCGTAGTGCACATGGTACTTTTAACAACATTAAAAAGTCAAGGTTTTATAACTCATTAACTTAAACTTTAACTATTTTTTTTTCTATTGTAGTATACTTAAATCACTATGCTTTATAGTGACGTTACCTTTTTACCGGGAGACTTAAAATGAAAAATCTAAAAATATATATAATGACAATAGTAATTTTACAATTGCTTTCATCGGTTTCACTAGGTGCAACAGATGTTCTTGGAGGAGAACTATATACAAAAGCATCATATAAATATGGAAAATTTGAAGCAAAAATAAAATTTGCAGCAGGGGACGGAGTCATATCAAGCTTCTTTTTATGGAAACCGGATTCAGAACAGGATTCAGTCTACTGGAACGAACTTGATTTTGAAAAAATTACAGATAATTGTAACGGATACTCAACAAACATCCACTGGGGGGAATCAACATCCAAAACAGACAGCCCTCTTTGGGTAGACAGTGTAAATCTCTGCGATGAATACCATATTCACACAATAGAGTGGACGGATACATCAATAACATGGTTTCTTGATGGGAAAGAAATAAGAAAAATTACAGATAATCAAATTTCCGAATTCAACGAAAACTCCGCATCAGGAATGCAGTTTAGATTTAACCTCTGGGTTGGAAATGCTTCGTTTGGAGGAACTTTTACCCCATCAATACTTCCAGTTTATCAATATATTGACTGGGTTCAATACTCAAGCTTCACGCCCGGTGCCGGCGACGACGGAACAGATTTTACCATTCAATGGAAAGATGAATTTAATGAAATTGGCGCAAACTGGCTAAAAGGCTCATGGCTTTCACCCTTTGGCAACTCTCAGCACTCTTCTCAAAATGTTAATATTTGTAACGGTGCGGCAGTTATCTCCCTTTCATCTGTTGATAACCCCGGGCCTCCATCAGACTGCAACGGGGAAATTGCAGGGGATACTGAAACATCTTTAAATGATACAGAAATTGATACGGAAATATCCGCTGATACTTCCACTGAAAATTCAACAACAGACTTTGCTGACAGCGGTAATAATATATCAGATTCAGACTTAAATAATTCATCTTCAACAAAAACATCAGATCAGTCGGGGTGCTCTTTTACAGATACATTTAAAGCCCCTTCAATTCTGTCACTTTTATTAATCTGATTTTTTGCAAAAAATAATAGCTAATAATTACAAAACCTTACGTCTTCAAGGAAAAGTATCCGTCCCCGTTTGGGCGCTAATTGGGGTCACATAAATTATTAATCTTAAATAACTATTTTTGTATGAATTTTAGATATTTCTGTGGAACCGATCCAAAAGAACCGTTTGAAAAAAATGCAACAATATCATCAGGAGCGGCAATCTCTTTAACAGCTGTTAAAACCTCTTCCAGATCTCGTGCTGCGAATGATTTTATACCCTTACCCTGTAATGACGTAGCAAGAAGTTCCGTATCAATTGACTCTTCTTTGGGCAGTTCCCGGCCTGGAGGCGCTATTATTGCAGCATATGAACCCTTAAAAGAATCTGCATACTGATTTTGATGAATTTTTCTGCATGCTGTAGCTGATCTTGGTTCAAAGGCAACAATGAGGCGATTTGATGGATGCTTCTGCAAAAGTGCCTCGATTGTTGATTGAACAGCAGTTGGATGATGGGCAAAATCATCGTAAACAGTAATCCCGGAGTGGATACCTAAAAGCTGCTGACGTTTTACAACTCCTCCAAACTCGGGAAGGGCATCTTTTAGTTTATCAAGGGGAATACCTGCACCTTTATGAGCCATAATCAATGCGGCTAAAGTATTTCTTAAATTGTGTCGCCCGATTAGCGGGGATTTAAAGGTTCCGGCCAGTAATCCTTCAACGTATAATTTAAAAGTTCCGTTAGTCTTCTGCACTGCAAGCCATGCCGGTTCGTATTCGAATTCATCACCTTTTACACCATATGTGATAATCCGGCCTGTTATATGAGCCTCTTCCATAACCCTTCTGACACCCTTGTCGCCACTGTACAGAGCTAAAGGGCCCTCTTTTACAAGCTCTGCAAAAGAGTTAAATGCAGAAAAATAGGAGTCTTCATCAGGATAAATATCAACATGATCATATTCTACAGAAGTGATTACAGCTCCAAATGGGGCATATGAAAGAAATTTGGGAACTTTTTCAAAATATGCACTGTCATACTCATCACCTTCAATAACAAAGTGTTCGCCTTTGCCAAATTTAAAACCGCTTCCAAAATTTGCTGTAATTCCTCCAACTAAAACAGACGGATCTGCGCCACATGATTCAAGAAGATATGCTGTTAATGCTGTAGTAGTTGTTTTTCCATGAGTTCCCGCAATAACAAGGCTCTTTAAATCCTCAATAAAAAGATCATGAAGTGCATGGGGCATTGATACGCAGTTAAGACCTTTTTCTTTTGCTGCCCTGGCTTCAACGTGAGTTGCAGTGCACACGTTCCCGATTATGACAAGATCAGGATTATGAT
This sequence comes from Deltaproteobacteria bacterium, assembly GCA_016937935.1. GTDB lineage: Bacteria > Myxococcota_A > Polyangia > JAAYKL01 > JAAYKL01 > JAFGVO01. Next base: position 10,307 of record JAFGVO010000304.1, read on the forward strand.
TAATGTTTTCGCTGCTGTATCCTTCGATAACACTGATACCAACATCTTCAAGAGCTGTACTCATGGGAGGATAAGGGGTGGCATCTGAACCGGTTACATTGTAACCTTTCATTTTTAAAAGTCCCGCAAGGGCTCCCATGCCTGTTCCACAGATTCCAACCATATGAATAGTTGCATTAGGATTTAGCTCAATTTTTTTGTCTATCATGTTTATTTTTTCCTGATTATCCTGATTTTTTTTTACACCGCACAGGCTCTTAAATTTTTTTTAAGAATAGTTTAACAGGCGGCCGCCGTCTACAGAAATTATCTGTCCTGTTATAAAGTCAGATGCTGATAAAAACAGTACCGTTCTGGTAACATCCTTTGGATTTCCAAATCTGCCAAGTGGTATTTTTGATTTTAATTTTTCAGCTTCATTTATTTTTATATTATCTTGCAAAGAGATAATACCAGGACAAATTACATTTATACATACTTTTTTAAAAGCCAATGAAAGAGCCATATTCTGTGTGAGTTTAATAAGCTCAGTTTTACTTTTAGAGTACGCTTTATATTCTTTAAAGGGGTGAATTCCTGCGATATCTCCAATATTTATTATTTTTCCTGAAGATTTTTCAAGATGAGGCAGAGCCGCATTTATAAGCTTTTCAGGTGCATCAACATTTATCATTTTCATCTTTGCAAGTTCAGAAAGAGAGGAATCATCTTTTTGAAATATTGCAGCACTGTTTATTAACAAATCCAAATCTCCAAAATGGTTAATAACTCTGCTTATCAATCTTGCAGCTGCTCCGGGATAAGTTAAATCCTCTTTAAAAAGTGAACATTCATCTATCTCGTTTTCGATTGATTCTGCATCAGATTGTGAACTGTTATAATGGACTGCAACTTTGAATTTTGAACCAAGGGCTATAGAAATCTCCCTGCCGAGACCTGCAGCCCCACCTGTTACAAGAGCTGTTTTTTTAAAATCACTGTTCTGCATTTCTTATGTATCAGTAGTTTAAAAAGAATTATTTACCGGAAACTTTTTTCATTATCTCCTGATATCCCATATGTGAAAACATGTGATCAAGAAGTGTGATAGATGTCATTGCCTCAGCAACAGGCCAGATTCTTGCTACAATTGTCGGATCTCTTCTTGTTATAGCTTCAAGTTCTTTATTTTCATTAGTATATTTATCAATTGTTTTTTGAGGTTTATCAATTGTAGGTGTTGGTTTAACAGTAAGTCTTGCCACAATATCCTGACCTGTTGAAAGCCCTCCGGTTATTCCACCTGCATTATTTGAAGTGAATTTAACCTCTCCATTTTCCGAATACATCTGATCATTGGATTCAATACCTGTCATATCTTTTGTTCTATATCCAGAACCAACCTCTACAGCTTTAACTGCTCCAATACCAAGCATTCTTCCAAGTTCTGCATCAAGTTTATAAAAAACAGGTTCTCCAAGTCCAACAGGAACACCAGTTGCGATAACTTCAACAATTCCACCAGTGGAATCTCCAGTGTTTGAAACAGCATTACACTTTTTAATCATTGCATCAGCGGCATCATTATCCGGGCAATTAATAACATGGTTCACCTTGTATTTATCTAATATTTCCTCTTTAGACATCACAGGAGCTTTTGCTCTAATCTCTGCAATTTCATTTTCGATCTCCCCAAATATTCTTGCTTTTTCAAGAAATCTCATATCAGGAGTAATACGTCCTTTAACATATATTTCCTGATAAAACGGGTCTAAATCTGCACGCATTTGCCTGTAGGCGCGATTATATTCGTAAATTGCTTTAGTATCAACATCCGGACATACAACACCTGCAGCCTCTTTTACATATGCAAAGACATGGATACCAAGTTTCTCCAGTACACGTCTTGCGACATAACCGGCTGCAACAATAGTAGAGGTGTACCGTCCGCTGAAAATTCCGGCACCAATGGCATCATCCCATGGACCATATTTTTTAAACGATGCATAGGAGCAGTGCCCTGGTCTTGGGGTTCTGTTAGTATCCTGGTACTGTTTTATATGAATAAAATGTCTGTCGAGATTAGGAATCAAAATTGTTAAAGGTGTTCCGTTGGTCATTCCTTTATTTCCGGCTCCTTCAACAGTATCAGCAGCATTAACACCTGTATAAATAATTGGCAGATCAGGCTCAACTCTGGGACTTGAAAGCTCGTCCGCACCTGGTTTTCTTAAAAGCAGATCCCCGTATAATTCCTGCTCGGTAATAAGCATTCCAGGTGGATGTCCCTGAAGAATTGCACTCAGACCATCCTGATATGAACCACCAGCTATTGTTACCTGAAAATTTCGTCCTAAATGTGTTCCAATCATTAAAACCTCCGTTATAATTTTATGCTAAACAAAAAAAATTGTGCTAATTTACTCTATTTTTAGATTTCCACCAATGGAATTCATTAACTCTACAAAATTTGGAAAAGTTATATTCATCGCTTCTGCTGTATCAATTTCACCATGATGAGAATCTGTTGCCATTAATGCAAGGCTTAAAGCCATTACAATTCTGTGATCATGATAACCGTTAAGTTTAACGGGCTTAATATTTGGAGAATGATGAATGACGAGACCATCATGAAGTTCTTCAACAGATGCACCCATCTTTTTTAGTTCAGCAGCCATACAGGCAATTCTGTCGGTCTCTTTTTTACGTGCCTGAAAAACATTTAAAAGTCTTGTTGTTCCTTTTGCAAATGTTGCTGCGACTGCCATAGCCGGAAGTGCATCAGGGGTTCTGTTCATATCAATATCAATACCTGTAAGTTCAGATTTTTTCACAGTTACCGTATCACCATCAATTTTAATATCTGCACCCATCTGAATGAGATAATCTGCAACGGTCTTGTCTGGTTGAGTGTCGCTAAAATCAAGTCCGGTCAAAGTAATTTCCCCATCCAATATTGCACCTGCACACAGAAAAAAGGTGGCACTTGAAAAATCAGCAGGAACATTGAGATCAAAGGAAGTATATTTTTGATTTCCACTGATATTAAATTTTTTCATATTGTTTTGAGAATATTTAATATTTAACCTGTCCAGCCAGCTGAGTGTCATTGAGACATAATCGGGTTCATTTAAGAGTGTTACATTAATATCTGTATCCATCTTTGCGAGAGGAGCTGCAAAAAGAAGGCTTGACAGATATTGGCTGGTTATGCATTCGATAGTTGTCTTCCCGCCTTTTAACGGACCGGTTATCTCAATTGGGGCACAACCATTATTATTTAAAGATTTGGCATTTGCTCCAAGCTCATTTAATGAATTTAAAAGTGGCTCAATAGGCCTGGTTTTAATCTGGTCATCACCTGTTAGTTCGATGGAAAAAGATCCATCAGAAAGGGAGGCAATACCAGCGGCAATTCTAAGGGTTGTTCCGGAATTTCCCACATCAATTGTTTTCTTGGGATCTAAAATTTTACCTCCGCAACCTGTAACTTTAAGAGCGCTTTTGTCTGACATGTCAATTTGAGCACCGAGAGCTGAAAAAATTCTCACAGCACTTAATGCATCTTCAGAGATAAGAGGATTTCTGATAATACTTTCACCATCGGCAAGAAAAGCTGCTGCAATTGCACGAATAGTATGGGATTTTGATGCCGGCATGGGGACGGAGCCCCTTAATTCTGATTTTATACCTGTTAATTTCATCTTGCCTATCTATCTGCTTTAAAACCACAATTCAACTTCTGCGGTTTTGGATTGATACCATAAATGGTGAATTTTCCAAATGATTTTTATAAGGTTGTTTAATGACCTGACTATTTTGGGTTTAACCTATCTAGTTTCCATCCCAGAAATATAAGTATTTGAAATAAATAGAAAAAAAGTATTTTTTGTAAAAAAAGAGACGTTTTTTCTCTTTTAT
>JAFGVO010000305.1 GCA_016937935.1 Deltaproteobacteria bacterium
AAAAGTTTCACATTCCCTAATCGGCCAAAATCTGAAAATTGTGCGAAAAAAATGATCTTTTTGAAAAATGAAACGTATATATATATATATACGGAAATATTAACAACTGTAAATAAGGTAATATAATTATATATAACTTTATAATATATAACTGGAAATGATGGAGATTATTATGATTATGAAAAGATACTTATTGCTTAGTTTTTTAATTGTTTTATTACCGGCCTGCAATAAAACAAAACCTATTGATGGGGATGAAAATACATTGGGGAAATGTTCGGATGATATTGATAATGATGGGGATGGATTAATAGACTGCAAAGATAAAGATTGTAAAAACTTTTCTGTCTGCAGCACTTCTGATTCTGACACGGAAACAGATAAATCAACTGATTCTGATACAGAAAAAAATAGTGATTCTGACTCAGACAGCTATACTGACTCTGATTCTGATATTTTAACCCAATGGGCTACTATAAAAAATGGCAGCTTCTGGATGGGATCTCCTGATGGTAACTGCCCTGCAGGTTATCCTCAGATGTACTGTGATGATGAATTGCAAAGACAGGATAATGAGGAACTTGTTTATATTACTCTAACAAATTCATTTGAAATGATGACAACAGAGGTAACAAGAGAACAATTTGCTGATATCTTTGGATTTGATACATCATGTTATGATCAGAATGCTGAGTGTGATTCAGATTTACAGTCACATCTCAATTATCCGGTGGTAAACCTTGCAATTGCAGAAGCTGCTCTGTATGCAAACAAACTGTCAGAAAAAGAAGGTCTGCCCGAATGTTATTCTTTTGACAACATAGTCTGTAATGACGAGTATGAATTAAATCCCGAGCCTTTTCCTACAGGGCAATACACTGATCCTAAGGAATGTATGAATAAAACGCAACATGGCATTAAATATGCAATCATACATCTGAATTATGAGTCACCATATAAGTGCACCGGATACAGACTTCCCACAGAAGCCGAATGGGAGTATGCTGCAAGGGCGGGAAGCTATACTCCGTTTTATCCTGCTGGGTCATTTGATGGTTCATATAAACAGGATAACGTTGGTGAATGCTACACTCCTTTACAAAAACTGGGGTGGGTTTGCGATGAAGAAACAACAGGTCCTGTTGCTCAGTTTCTGCCAAATGCCTGGGATCTGTATGATATGATTGGCAATGTGGCTGAGCAGGTATGGGATGGGGCAAGACTTGGTTGGAATGAAAAACAGGAAGGTTCGGGACATGGAACTTTTGATGCCCCTACAGTTAATCCGTATATTGAAACCACAGGATACAGCCAATGGTCTAAAGGTTGCACTTACACCGCAACATCCTATAATTGTCGCCTGGGTACTACGAAACAGTCGGGCGCTGCAGGAACGGGAGTCGGGTTTAGACTTGTAAAAACTATTGTTGATAACTAATTTTACTCTGACTGAAACAAGCAATTGAGTTAGAGTTATAATTTAGAAAGTTGCCGTTGGAGTAGTTTTTAGGAGTTTTTGAGAAGGTCTTTAGGATTTCTGAATTATTTTTTTATCTTGAATAGTTTCTAAAAAACAGATTTTCCCTGTAAGGTATTGATAAAAAGTACTTTTGGGTGCAAAACGTTGTCACAAATTTATACAAAGTTACCGTGGTGTAACAATTATAAAGAGCGGTGACATTAAAAGTAATGAAGCATTTAATAAAAAACTTAATCAATTCCAAGATTTTAAAAAGAGGTATATCAACGTATCTGTTTTTTTCAATTACCCTTTTTACTCTTTTTTTTATAAATAAAATAATTCTCGCATTCGAACTGGACAGTGTCTCATATCTTACTCCTGTATCCTTTGTATCTGATATGATTACAGCTCTTGTTCTTGGTTTTCTGGCATTTACTATGGCACCTGGAAGAGTTATCTCATTTATTCTCATTGCAGTTTACAGTGCATTAAGTACCCATGTGGCAATTGCAGCCGGTGACTTTTTAGATACTACTACATTTAAATACGCTAAAAGTGTCGGTGCAATGACGGACAGTGCCACTGCGTCACTTCCTTATACTGTTTATATTTTTACTTTTGTTGCTATTGTTGCCTATGTTGCATTTTTCGAGAGAAAACTTCTAAAGATATTTTTAAATTTTAAAGGTTTTAAGGAGTACTACTTTTTAGGGTCATTTTTAACTGTCGCCTCTGTTTTATTTTTTATTCCCGTATCTTCTCATGGAACACCACTGTTAAATAATCCTGTTGGTTATATTGCTCTTGATGCCATCAGCACTAAAGATACTCTTCACGGTGAAAAAGCAGTTTCAATGTTTAATCAGAAGAGTAAATACAGCAATAAAACTGCAAATATACCCATTAAAATGTCTGGTTCGGCAAACCTTCGGGTTCATGGTAAAACTAAATATAATGTTGTGATTTTTCTGATGGAATCAACTTCATATTTATCAATGATGCATATGGAAAAAAAGATAATGCCCGCATTTGAACAGCTGAAAAGTGACGGTGTATTTCTTGAAAATTTTTATGCTAATGTTCCCCTTAGTCTGAAATCGATTCTTGCACTTCACTCCGGCTGCTATCCCGCTGCAAACTGGAAATATATTTCTAAATCGCGGCCTCGAATTCCCCTTAAAACCATGCCTGCATATTTTAAGGAAAATGGCTACAATACAGCGCTTCTTCATGGAGGAACATTTAAGTTTTCCCATAAACTAGAATATTTTAAAGGCCGGGGTTACGATTTGATGTACGATGCAAATAATATCCCTGGTAAAGGTAAATATGAGCATACAAGCTGGGGTATTGATGATCTTGCACTTTTTGATTACTCAAAAAAATGGATTAAACAAAATAAAAACAAGAACAAACCATTTCTGCTGACATTTATACCCATATCACCCCATGGACCATATCATACCCCAAAAGCCTGGAAGATTAAAAAGTTTGTGAAGGATGAAAAGCAGAACGCCTATTTTAACGCCATAATGTACATCGATTCTCTAATGCTGGATTTTATAAAGTATCTTAAAGCTAATAATCTTTACGACAATACAATTATTATTGCCATGGGGGATCACGGGGAGGCATTTAATCAGCATCCTCAGGATTTTGGACATTCTTATGAAATATACGAAGAGAATGTTCATGTTCCGGCGGTAATTTCCAATCCTGAGCTTTTTAGTAAACCCCAGGTTGCAACAGTAATGGGGCATCATGGTGATATTTTGCCCACTCTGCTTGATATGCTTAACTTTAAACAGCATTTTTATGGTAACGGAGTATCGTTAATACATCCTCCCGAAAATAGATTTGCCTTTTTGTATACAGGGTTAAGAGGTAAAAAACTTGGGCTGAGGGATGGTGACTATAAATATATTTTAAGGCCCAAGGATAACGAAGAGGAGATTTATAATCTCAAAACTGATCCCTATGAGAAACATAATCTTGTTTTGAAGTTAAAAGAGCGAACAAAATATTATAAAGGTCTTGTTTTGAAATGGGGCGCCTATACTGAGAATTATATTAAAAATGTTAATATGTTTGGTCAGATTGTAAAACCTAAAGTTGCGGCCCGTAAAAAAAGAGTTAAAAAATAGTACTGAGATAAGAACTTTCTTATTGAGTCAGGTAATATTATGCAAAGACAGAGTATGCTTGAGGGATGGCCCCTTACAAAAGCAGTTAAATTAATTATAATAATAAATAGTGCTATCTGGGTTTTGACTGTTATATCGGCGCGCCTTGGTTATACATCTGTTTATGAGGAGATGGCTCTGACTCCATTGCTTGTCTATCCCGGCCTTCATGTTTGGCAGCTTTTTACATATATGTGGGTTCATTCATTAAATGATTTTTTTCACATCGTTCTCAATATGCTCTTTTTATGGATGTTCGGAGGTACACTTGAAGCAGTATGGGGCACAAGAGCATTTGTAAAATTTTATCTTATATGCGGCGTTGGTGCAGGGATCATAGTCTATCTTGTTGGAATCCTTTTTTATCCTGCCACTCCAACAGTTGGGGTCTCCGGTGCAATTTACGGAATTGTTGTAGCCTGGGCTTTAACAAATCCCAATCGCCTGATTTATCTTTTTGGAATTTTTCCAATGAAAGGAAAACATTTTGTTCTGATTCCAATTGGATTTGCATTTCTCGACTTTTTAGTGGGAGGAACAGGTATCAGTCACGCTGCCCACCTTGGGGGAATGGCTGTTGGTGCACTGCTGGTTACAGGATTATGGCGTCCTTACAGGTTAAAAAACCGTCTGCGATACTATTATCTAAAGAGAAAATTAAAGGTTTTAAGTGGTGATGGACAGCCCAAAAACAGAAACTACAAAAACTAGTCAGTTTAAAATTTAAGAGACCTCTTCGGCTACTAGATCGTAATCTTTAAAGTCTGTTATTTTGCAGTTTATGATGTCACCAATTTTTGCATTGGAACCTGTCACATAGGTTATTCCATCAATATCAGGTGCCTGCCCCAGGTGGCGTCCAATTAAGATATATCCGGATTCGTCTGCGGTGTCTTCAATTAAGACCGGCAGAACTGTTCCAATAAGTTTTCTGTTTTCAGCTCTTGCAACTTTTTTCTGGGCAGCCATCACTTTGCGCCATCTGTTGTATGACTCTTTTTTTGAAACCTTCGGCTTCATGTTTACAGCTGGAGTTCCCTCTTCGTCGCTGTACCTGAAAGCCCCCAGATTATTAAATGATGACTCTGTTATAAAACTGACAAGCTCGCCTGCATCATTTTCAGTTTCACCTGGAAACCCGACCATTACAGTTGTTCTTAAAAATGGATTTTTTACAAAAGAGCGAACTCGTTTAAGAGTGTTTGAAATATCTTTTTTAGTGTGACCCCTGCGCATAGCTTTGAGCATATTATCAGCTGCATGCTGTATTGGAATATCAAGATAGGGGACAACTTTATCAATTTTGTCAATTGTCTTTAAAAGTGAGTCTGAAATTGAATCAGGGTAGAGGTATAAAATCCGTATCCACTTTATTTTATCTATAGTATTGAGTTCTTTTAATAATTTTTCGAGGGTTGTTCCATCTTTTAGATCTTTTCCGTACTGGGCAGTATCCTGAGAAACCAGATTTATTTCTACCGCACCACTTTGTGCCAGCAGAGTAATTTCATTTTTAATATTCTCTATTGAACGACTTTCAGATTTTCCTCTGATACCCGGAATTGCGCAGAATGCACATTTTCTTGAGCAACCGTCAGATATTTTTACATAAACAGATTTCTGCCCCTTTGTTATGAGGCGGGGGGTATTATCCTTTTGTAGAAAGTGAGACCCTTTTAGCATTGAAGTGTCTTTAAACGTTTCATTTATCAGTTCGGGAAGTCTGTCAGGAGAGGAGGTGCCTGTGAGCAGATCAATCTCAGTGATTGACTCCCCAAGCTCTTTTCCATATCGTTGTGGAAGGCAGCCTGCTGCTACAAGTTTTTTACAGGTTCCGTTTTTTTTATATTCGGCCATTTCAAGTAGAGCATCAATGGACTCCTCTTTGGCATCACCGATAAATGAGCAGGTATTTACCACAATCACGTCAGCAATTTCCGGTTCAAACACAAGTTTCATCCCTTTATCAATTAATGATGCGGCCATAACATCAGTGTCTACACGGTTTTTTGGACACCCCAGTGAGAGAAAATAGACCGTTTTAAGTTTTGTATTGTTTGTATTTTTTTTATTCATAACAGAATTGAATCCTTAAAATTATTTTATTTACCCATTGCCTATCGACAATTTACTGCTGTTCTACTAATAAAAACATAATATTTCAAAGTCTGCGTGAAAAATGCGGATTATTTTTTAAGGAGTAGTTGATGGGTACCGATATTTATACAGAACCACTGGTTAGCAGATATACAAGCAGAAAAATGCAGGAACTTTTTAGTCCAAATACAAGATTTCGGGGCTGGAAAAAATGCTGGATAGCTTTGGCTGAGTCCGAACGGGAGCTAGGTCTTACTGATATTATAAGTGAAGATGCTTTGGCAGAGATGAAAGAACATGCTTATGAGATTGACTATGAGACAGCTTTAGAAAAAGAAAAAGAGCTCCGTCACGATGTTATGGCCCATGTTTATGCATATGGGGGGCAGGCAAAAAAGGCCGCCGGAATTATCCATCTCGGGGCAACCAGCCAGTTTGTAGTCTGCAATACAGATCTTATGATTCACAAACAGGCCCTTCAATATGTAAAAGAGGATCTGGTTAAAGCAATCGGGGCCCTTACAGAGTCTGTTGAAAAATTAAAGGGTGTTCCTGTTTTGGGATCTACCCATTTTCAGGTGGCTCAGCCAACCACTATGGGCAAAAGGCTGGCGCTTGCGGTGCAGGATCTGATTATGGATCTGGATGCCCTTGAGTGGGTTGAAAGTCAGATTCATGCAAGAGGTGCAAAAGGAACAACCGGTACTCAGGCAACTTTTTTAAAGCTCTTTAAAGGTGATCATAAAAAAGTTGAGGCTCTTGATAAAATGGTAAGTGAAAAACTTGGATTCAAGACCTCCTTTGCTGTTACCGGTCAGACTTATCCTAGAAAACTTGATACTAAAATTGCTGAGGTGCTGGCCGGAATCGGAGCATCTGCAAACTGGCTTGGAACAAATATAAGACTTCTCTCAGGGTTAAAGGAGCTTGATGAACCCTTTGGAAAAAAACAGGTGGGTTCTTCTGCAATGGCATATAAAAGAAATCCAATGAGATCTGAGAGAATGTGCTCCCTTTCTAGAAAACTGATGAATCTTCCAGTTGATTTTCATGGAACACATTCGGGTCAGTGGCTTGAAAGAACCCTTGATGATTCAGCCATAAGAAGAATGGATATCCCCCAGCTCTATCTTTTGACAGATGCGGTTTTAGGACTGTTAATCAATGTTGGCGGAGGGCTTATTGCAAACAAGGCAGCCATCAATAACAGAATGGCCGTAGAGCTTCCTTTTCTTGCAACCGAAGAAATTCTTATGGCTGCTGTAGAAAAAGGTGCCAGTCGTCAGATAGCCCATGAAGCTGTAAGGGATCACTCCGTTGAAGCTGCAAGGCTGGTTAAAGAAGAGGGCCGCCCAAATGATTTAATTGAAAGACTGGCTGAAGACAACAGAATCCCCCTTGATAAAGAGGAGCTTATGTCAATAGCACAGGATCCTGTTAAATTTATCGGAAGAGCCGTAGAACAGGTTGATGAGTATCTGAAAGACACAGTTTATCCCCGTCTTGCCAAATACAATTTTTCGTCACAAAAAGATGAATCCGAAAGAGTAACAGTATAAAATTCCCCTCAATTAAATGATATATCTGCTTAATAAACAAAAGAAATCAGGGCTTTAGGAGGGCAAACAACTTGTGGCAACTTGTGGGGACGGTCCTGAACTTGTGTGAACTTGTGGGGACGGTCCTGATATTCTGATCTGATTGGTGTTTTTTGTGGTTTGTAGTATTTTTGTTTACATAGACCTTAAAAAAG
>JAFGVO010000306.1 GCA_016937935.1 Deltaproteobacteria bacterium
AACCCACAAACCTTGGGGTATCAAGACACCAAAAGTGTTTTTTAAAGCGCACATCAGGCGGATTAACCTGCAACGCAATTAGCTCACTTAGTGAAATCTATTGAAGAAAAGGTTGTTTTGACTTAAAATGTTAACTATTTTAAGCAGAAATGAGTATTAAAAAATGTAATAAGAATTTACACTAGGTAATTCAATTTTAAGAAAACAAAATTTCAAAAATAATGGAGAAAAAAATGGCAACAGAAAATATCCCACTTTTACGGGCAAAAGAAAAATTCGGTTACAGTCTGGGTGACTTTGCATCCAACCTGTTCTGGATGACATTTGTTTTTTACGGAATGTTCTTTTACACAGATGTTTTTGGCATTCCTGCGGCAGCTGTTGGAACAATGTTTCTGGTTACCAAACTATGGGATGCAATCAATGATCCCATGATGGGAATTATTTCTGACAGAACAAATACTAAATGGGGAAAATATCGCCCATATCTTTTATGGATGTTTGCTCCATTTGGAATCATCGGTTTTATGGCATTTTCTACTCCTGAAATATCTGTTACAGGAAAAATTATCTATGCGTATATTACCTACACAATGATGATGATGGTTTATACGGCTATAAATATTCCATACTCCGCTTTGATGGGTGTACTGACTCCCAGTTCAAAGGATAGAACAAGTATATCCACATATAGATTTGCCGCAGCATTTGCAGGTGGTATTTTTGTTCAGGCTGTAACACTTCCAATGGTTGCTAAAGTTGGAGATAATTCCACTGATGTTATTACTGTCCAAAAACAGGGCGAATATAATCTTGTTCTTAAAGAGCAGGGCGTTGGTACTGTTCAGGTTAAAGCAATTTTCGAATCAGATAATCCTCCATTGGAGACATGGCAGAAAAAACTCATGTTTCAGTTCAGCAATCTTTTTACTGATATGAACAAGATGGAGAAAACTACCAATGTATGGGTTAACTCTGAAGACCGTCTGGATGAGATTAAACCTAAAAAAGAGCAGACAGCTGAATCTATAGCAAAAGATCCCACTTTTATTGAGGGGAATTTTTATCTGCCAAAAGGTTTTAAAGAAAAATCAGTAGACCTGAAAGATCTCTTCCTTGAGAAAATAAATCCAAATGATGAAGGTATTAAAACCAGAAAGATTGACTGGACAAAACCTGTAAAAATCAGAGTCATTGATCAGCAGTCAGGTTTTCAGGCAACAATAGGACTATTTGCTGTTTTAGCAATGGCTCTTTTCTTTTTAACTTTTCTTTCTACAAAAGAGAGGGTCAAACCTTCAAGTGATGCAAAATCAAGTGTTGCAAAAGATATAAAAGATGTTGTTACAAATGTTCCATGGATTCTTGTTGGACTTATGGGACTTTTTACACTTGCTCAGGTATGTATCAGGGCCGGTGCGATCATGTACTACTTTAAATATTATGTAAAAGATACATCTCCTGCAACTGCGTTTATGCTTGCGGGAACAATTACCAACCTCCTGGGTGTTTTGGCAACGGACTGGCTCACACGTGTTATGGGCAGTAAAAAGATGCTTTATATGGTGTTCTCCTTCCTTACAGCGGGAACAATGCTTCCATTTATGTTTATCGGAGCAGACAATCTGCTTCTAATGTTTATATTGACAGCAATTGGCGGTTTTCTATCAGGTCCACTCTCTCCGATTGTATGGGCTATGTATGCTGATATTGCGGATTACTCAGAGTGGAAAAAAGGTACGAGAGCTACCGGTCTGTTTTTCTCTGCGGCAACTTTTGCTCAGAAAATGGGATGGACCCTTGGTGGAGCAGCTGCAGGATGGCTTCTTGCGGCTTACGGATTTGAAGCAAATATTGAGCAGAGCGCAGAGACAATTACAGGTATAAAAGCCCTAATGAGCTGGATTCCTGCCATAGGGTGCGTATTTGCCGGTGCTGTAGTGATTTTCTATAAACTCAATGATAAATTCATGGAACAGGTTGTTTCTGAATTAGAAGAGAGAAGATCAAAAGAAAACAGTGCAGAAGCCTCAGCGTAATCATTTCAATACTCAAAAAAACCTAATATAGTAAATTTTCAAATAAATACAGTATGTTCCAAAAGTGTACCTTTTTGTTTTTTATCTAAATTTTAAATATTGAATGCTTTATAAATTTCTTTTTATTGTTAATTGAATCTTAATTTATTTATTGAAGTGTCGATTATAATAATAGCGAAGTGATAAATTTAAGTGCTCTAAAAGAGTGAAAATTTAAAATGTAACAGATGAGAGCCCAATGTTAAAAGTTTTAATAATTGATGATGAAGAATCCATAAGAGATAGCTTCTCTTTTTATCTTGAAGATTTAAATTACACTGTATTCACTGCTGAAAATGGTGAAAGAGGAGTTGAACTTTTTAAAGATATTCTTCCTGATATTGTTCTTGTAGATTTACGTATGCCTAAAATGGATGGAATGGAGGTGCTTGCAAACATTCACTCCAGTTCACCGGAAACACCGGTAATTGTGATTTCAGGTACAGGTGAGATAAATGATGCACTTGAGGCTTTAAGGGCCGGAGCATGGGATTTTCTGACAAAACCAATTTCAAATCTTGGAGTTTTAAAACATGCAATTGATGATAAATTAAAAAAAGCGTCGCTTATAAGAGATAATAAGCAGCAGTTAAAAGATCTTAAATATTCTAATGATCAACTTGAAAAAATGGCAAAAGAGGCCTGGGATGCAAAGAGAGAGGCTGAGGCATCAAATAGAAGCAAAAGCGAATTTATGGCTGTAATTACACATGATTTAAGAACACCTCTTAATGGTATTTCAGGTTTGACAGATCTTTTGCTGATGAATTCTCCTACAGAAAAACAGGTTAAATACTTAAATATGATTAAAACAAGTGGAAATAATCTTTTATCCCTTGTTAATAATATTCTTGATTATTCCAAGATTGAGGCAAACAAAATTAAACTGGAGCAGATCGAGTTTAATATTAGGGACCTTTTAAAAGAGATCATTGATCATATTTTTACAATTGCAGATGAAAAAGGGCTTAAACTGGAACTTGAAATTGATGAAAATATTCCAGAAATAATAATAGGTGACAGCAGCAGACTTCGGCAGATAGTTACCAACCTTTTAAGTAATGCGATTAAATTTACAGAGACAGGATTTGTTAAAGTAGGCATTTCTTTAAAAGAACAGAAAAATAAAAGTGCAGAATTTCAAGTAATTGTAGAAGACACAGGAATAGGGTTTGATCAATCTAAAGCACTTATTCTATTTGAAGAATTTACACAGGCTGAACAATCAACTACACGTAAATATGGAGGAACAGGATTAGGCCTGGCCATAGTTAAAAAACTGGTAAAATTGTTAGATGGTGAAATTTCTGTTGAAAGCGAGCCAGGCAAAGGAAGTACATTCGGTTTCACATTTAAAATGAATCTGCCCTGAAAAATAGCAGCAATTTGCTTCTCATTCCTTTTTGGACAGATAAGAGAAATTTAGGAAATTCCGGACGGAGGCTAATCAGTTGATTTCACCTCTGTTTTTATCCCTACAGTTTGTTTTATTTAAAATTTAGCCTCAAATTTAGC
>JAFGVO010000307.1 GCA_016937935.1 Deltaproteobacteria bacterium
ATAATAGCCATATAAATTGTGGGTTGAAACCATGTTTTTTTCATAGTCATTTGTGACTGGCAGTATTGTTATTTATTCAAAAAGTGTCGGAATTTCGTCTAATTTTATACCTGAGTAACAGATTGGACGAAATTTTGAATTATCGAACCAGAACATTAGAGGGATTTTTTAAAAAAGCCGAGGGGCAGTTTCCGGTGATGATTGTTACTGGACCGAGGCAGATTGGCAAGACTACTTTTTTGCGTCATCTCGCAGGGGAAAAACGTAAATATGTTACTTTGGATGACCCTATGTTATGTGAGCTTGCAAGGGAGGAGCCCGGGCTTTTTTTACAGCGTTTTGCGCCTCCTGTGTTGATTGATGAGATTCAGTATGCTCCACAGCTTTTGCCCCATATTAAAATGTTGGTGGACAATAATAGGGACGCCGGACAGTTTTGGCTGACCGGGTCTCAGCAGTTTCATTTGATGAAGGGGGTTAGTGAATCTCTTGCGGGGCGTGTTGGAGTTTTAAATCTGCTTGGTTTTTCTAAAAGAGAGCTTGACAATGATGCCAAGGCAAAACAGTTTATTCCTGCTTATGAAGCCCTCCTTAAGCGGGAGCCATTATCAGTTGCTTCTTTGTCTTTTGTTTATAAGCAGATATGGCTCGGGTCTTTTCCTGCCCTATATCAGGATGTTCCGGCGGACAGGGAGTTGTTTTACAGTTCTTATGTGCAGACATATCTTCAAAGGGATGTTCGTGGCCTTGCAAATGTGGGAGATGAGAGTTCTTTTTTAAGATTTTTAAGGGCCTGTGCCGGCCGTACCGGACAACTGCTTAATATTCATAATCTGTGTGAGGATTCGGATATAAATCATGCAACGGGCAAACGGTGGCTCTCTATTTTACAAAATTCAGGAATTGTATTTCTCCTTGAGCCGTTTCATTCCAATTTTAACAAGCGCCTTGTAAAAACCCCAAAGCTCTATTTTTTAGATACAGGATTAGCTGCATGGCTTACTGAGTGGTCATCTCCATCCACCCTTGAGGCCGGGGCAATGTCAGGTTCATTTTTAGAAACATGGATTGTCAGCGAGGTGATTAAAAGCTGGTGGCATAACGGTAAAAGAGCCCCGATTTTTTATTATCGCGACAAAGATAAAAAAGAGATCGATCTGCTGATTTATCAGGATGGAACAATCTATCCCGTTGAAATAAAAAAAACTGGCGCTCCCACAAAAAAAAGCGTTAAACATTTTAGCGTATTAAAAACCCTAAACCTGCCAATAGGGGAGGGCTGCATAATTTCTTTTGTCCCCTCAATGATTCCAATAACCTCAAAAGTACAAGCCGTCCCGGTCTCAATGATTTGAATCTGCCCCAATAGACTTTCAAGTTTTTTTAGATCCTCCAAAATAATAATTATTTGGGTCGTGGAATAATCGTAGTTACAATTTTGTTATATAAATATGAAGTTTGATAAACACATACTTTATCCTCAGGTTCGCAATTGGCGCAGAATAGCTTTATATGTTCTGCTTGGGGGAATTATCGGCGGTTTGTACGGTGCTGTTCATGACCAGATTAGCTACACTGTTTCTCCTGAGTATTTTACTGCATTTAAATTTTATCAGTTTCACTATGCTGATTTTGGGCTGCCGAACCGTGTTTTTGTAGGAATCATTGGATTTCTCGCCACCTGGTGGGTGGGGGCGCTTGCGGGATGGTTTTTAGCAAGAATTCGGTTTAACAGTGATAACCTTTCTACCGCCAGACGAGATATATGGCGGGGTTTTCTTATTGTTTTGTATTGTGCAGTTTTAGCTCTTTTTATTGGAGGAATAGTTGGATACATAAGAGTTAATTATTATCCATTAACAGAGTTCATGGGCTGGGAAAATGAGTTGTCAGGAGACGTTCTGCAGCGGTTTGCTGTAGTAGGAATAATACACAATACAAGTTACATCGGCGGAGTGGTTGGCCTTATTACTGCTACTGTTTTGTTAAGACTAAAAATGAAACGCTCAGAGTAAAAGATTTAGAATATAATTTGTTAAAATTATTAGCATGCAAAGCTGTTTTTTGTTTAAACATGTGACTATTATATATTTAATATTTGAAGGTTTCCCTAATTTGCTAAATGACACTAATAGAAAAAATTAAAGAGTTATCAGTCTTAATAATTAAAACATATGTACGAACAACGAAAAATATCTTTTGAAGAAAAACAGTTTATTTTAAATCAGATTATTAAAGTAAAAAAAAGTAACAGGGCATATGCTTTGGCATTTTTACTTTTAGGTGTTGCTTTTATTGCTGCAGGGATAGTTCTTATCATAAAAGGGAGTGACCATTCATTACTTTATATTTTTGGAGGTGTTGCGATAATTCTTGGAGTACCATTAAGTCTGTCTGCAATAAGTTATTTAAGAAATATAAGTGATGATGAACCCCCTAATTTTTCAATGTATGTGATGAATGGTGTAGTTGAAAAAAAGATTATTCATCAACCAAAGGGCGGGTCCACTTATGAATTTTATTTAGATAATCAATTGCTGTATTTGCCAAACAGCGCATGGGAAAATGTTTTTCGTAAATTTGATAATACATACGCTGTAATTGATGCATTTAAAGTTCCTTATTCATACCGAAAACCTGGCAATATGGGCCGTGCTGAATATGTAGTTGCGGGCATTTACGATTATAAGGAATACAACAACAGGGATAGTGAAATTTATACAGTTAATATAAAACGGTTATCTTTGATTTTTACACTTTTTGTTATATCTCTAATGTTTGTATTGCCCATTTGGGGAGGTGAATTTGCTTCATTATGCAGTTTTACATACAGAAGCCCCGGCCTTACAGGCAATTTCCAGCTTATACCCTCAATAATAGCTAATATTTATCTGATAGGAGTTATTGCCAGCCTGGGAAAATTAATTCAAGGTGCCATCATATACGGTAAAGCTTCATCAAAAATTGAAAGAGAAATTGAAGCTGAAATTGAAAAACATAAAGGGTAAATATAAAAGCCAAACAGGGTTCATGGGCCTTGACTGCAGATGTTAGCCTAAGAAGAAAAATGAAACTATTTGGATAAATATTTGGGTTGTTAAGGAATGGATATAACTGGCGGGTAAAGACTCTTTCCCTTAAGACATGGGAAGTTCATGCCTTTGAGCTCTGTCTCTTTACATTCAACAAACTTAAGGCAATTGGTATCAGATGAATATGATTTAACATAATCAAGGTATCCATCATCATTTATATAAATTTCATCTCTGCATTCAAATATATAAAAACATCCTGCATCGCTTAGTATAGTTTCAATTTCTATTATGTTTTGATTTGTACCACCATAAATTGTTGTTACTGCATTGTAGGTTTTTATGCAGTCAAATCTAGTACTGTTTAATTTAGTCAATAACTCAGGACTTAATTTATCATTTGTCTTCAAATTTAAAAAATCATAAAAAAAATTACTTGCTGTGTTTAGTTGTCCATCCTTATCAATGATAATATTTCCAGAAAAGCAATTGTCTTCTTTTGTTATAATCTCTTTTATTTTTTCCTCTTCCAAATCCATGCCCCCACTATCAAAACAGTATTGTCTCATTGTATCAGGTTCACTGCCCGTATCTAAATAAGCAATACACTCATCATCACACTCTCCAGAGATGGAATTTTCACAGGATGTTTGTGTTAAACAAAAAACTGTAAAAATTAAAATTACTGCTATTTTTTGTGATGCTTTTATCATTATATAAACATCGCCTGATGTTTAACTGATTCTATCTTTAGATAAATCCTGGTGTGCAAAAAGTGAGAACCTTATATTTTGTTTTAAAGAATTATTTCTTCTCTGTTTTGTTCATTATGAATACTACCAGGATTGAGATGTAGTAGAGAAAAATCAGCGGAGCGGCCAGCAGTAGCTGGGTTACCACATCAGGAGGGGTTAATATGGCTGCCAGAACAACTGATAATACTATAAACCATCTTCCAAATTTTATCAGCTGTACATAATCAACAATCTGGGCATAGGCTAAAAAGAATATTAGTATTGGAAGTTCAAATACCAGGCCAAATGCCAGGAGGAGTTTTACTGCAAAATCAAGGTAGTCTTTTACCATCAGCACAGGAATCAGTTTTTTTGATCCGTTGCTGTAGGTCTCAAGAGTGTACTGTTCGTTTTTTGTAACAGGTAAACTATCTTTTGCCTTATAGATTTGCCAGCCTTTTACTATTCCGGCTTTTTTTAATTTTATTTTATTTTTAGAGTCACTTTTATGAAGAAAAAAATCATTAGGAGGGTCCTGACAGTGCACAGTGTTGTATCTGTACTCCAGAATGATCTCTCGCTTATTCTGCTTGTCTCTTTTGGCTGAAAAATCAGAACAGGCGCTTCCTGTTATATTTTCTTCAAGCCAGGTATAGGCCTGTTTAGCCTTTATCCATGCGGATGTCTGTCTGCTCTGTTTTTTTACAGCACTCTTTTTTTTACCGGCTGCGTTTTTTACCAGGCTCTTTTTTGCCGTCGCTTCATTTTTATCTGGAGCGGTTTTTTTATCTTTTACTTTAACTGCTACTTTAACGGACTCAATTTTTGCCGGTTGAACATTTGCTGTGAGGTAGTCCACATCAGCCCCTGCGGAGAACTGAAGAAAAAAGCTGAAGCCAATTGGAAACACGTAAATATAGGCACCTAAAGAGCCGGTGATAAAGAGCAGTGATGATATTGAGACAAAAGGGAATACCATTTTTTTCTCTTTTTTATAGAGTCCAGGGGCGATAAATTTCCATAAGTGATAAAAAATTACCGGTGATGAAAGAAAGACCCCTCCTATTGCAGATAACTTTAAATATGCAACAAAAGGTTCCATGAGATTTTTAAAACTCAATGGGGAAAGGGGAGGGAGCCCTGGAACCTGAGACCATGCTATAAAGAGAGGAGCCTCTAAAAATGCCCTGATGTTTTCTCTGAAAATCCAGCAGACTGACATGCCTGCAATAAGAGAGAGTATAATTTTTATAAGTCTAACACGTAGCTCTTCAAGGTGATCTAAAAAAGACATTGCATCGTGGGAATCATTACTATCATGGGAATCATTGCCATCATTACTGTCAGTGGAAGTTTCTTCAGAGACCTCTTTTTGAGAATCAATCTTTTCCATCATCTTTTTCCAGCTCGCCGTTTATTTCATTTTTAGTACTTTTAAGGTCATCTTTTAAATCCCTTAATTCATCATCGGCTTCTTCGATAGCACCATAGATACGATTTGCATTTTCAATGAGCTCTTTATCAATTTCACTTTTTGTTTTACTAATATCTTTTAACTCTTCATCAATCTGATTTCTTAAATCCCGGCTTGTATTCTGAAGCTGCTTAATAATTTCTGCAGCCTTATGAAGAAGCCCGGGGAGCTGTTTGGGGCCGGCAAATATTAAAAGAACAATAGCGATTACAATAAACTCTGTTGTTCCTATTCCAAACACGTGTGACTCCTGCTGCTTTTAAATCAGGCTTTTTGAGATGGGATTGCAGTTATCCGTTCAATAGATGTGCGGGCTTTTTTAAGGTCCTCTTCGTTTGTTTTAACACCTTTTTGAAGGGCATCCGAGAGCTTCAGTATTTTATCTGTATTGACACCATAACGTTTATGGGACTGATTTAGTTCTGTTATCATGTTGGAAATTGAACCGATGGATTCACTTATCTGTCGTCCGCCTTTTGCCTGCTCAATTGTAGAACGCTCAACATGCTGAGTGATAGAACGCATTTTCTCTGCGCCTTTAATAATAATTTCCGCACCTTTTGCCTGCTCATTTGTAGCTCTTGCAATAAACTGAACTGACTCGGCAATGCGGCTGATTGTATCTGTCACCTGTTTTGAGCCTTTTGACTGTTCAACAGTTGCCCTTGCAATTGAGCGCATCATATTGGTTGATTTTTGTGAACTCTCAACAATTTTTCTAAGAGCCTGTTCGGCCTCGTTAGAAACAAGAACACCTTTGTCAACATTTGAGTTGCCCTGTTCAACAGCGGTTATGGCATTTTGAGTTTCTGCCTGAATATTTTTTATAAGACCTGCAATCTCTTTTGTGGAAACGCCTGACCGCTCCGCAAGCTCTTTAATCTCTCCCGCCACAACAGCAAAACCTTTTCCATGCTCACCTGCCTGGGCAGCAATAATTGCCGCATTCAAGGCAAGGAGGTTTGTCTGCTCGGCTACATCATCGATAACATTTAAAATCTGTCCGATGGCTTCAACTTTTTTACCAAGATTTAAAATGACATCCATTGCTTCACTTGATGATCGCTTGGCTTCTTTAATAACTGTTATGGTTTTTGTGAGAGCATCAGCAGACATTTTGGCATCAGCGGCAACCCCTTCAGAAATTATGGCAGTCTCATTTGCATTATTCTGAACCTGATTGATAGAAACGTCCATCTGATTCATTGCTGATGATGTCTCTTCTGCAGTAGTAGACAGCTTGTCAACATTAGTTGCCACATCTCGTGCAGATATTGCCATCTCTCCAATTGAGTTTACAGCATCTCTAACAGCAATTCCCATGGATGTCATATTTTCAGCAACTTCTTCATTTGTTGTCGTCATCTGTAATATGGATGAAGCGCCCTGTTCTGCTGCAATTGATAGAGATTCGATATTGGTGGAAATTTCTTTAAATATATTTGTAAAATCAGCTATGAGAACTGTGCCGTTTAATATTGTCTCATTTTGAACATTCATATGTGACTCAAGCTCATTTATAGTCTGTCTTGATTCTTCAAGGAGAGCAGCCTGATTTTTCATTGTCTGACTCATATCAAAAAGGCTGTTTTTTGATTTAAAAAACATGGCGAGCGCGGCTA
>JAFGVO010000308.1 GCA_016937935.1 Deltaproteobacteria bacterium
AAATTTAAAAAATCCAACACCAGCAGGAGTTTCAAATCCTGCAAATCATAAAAAAACTACCCTTTAAGGGATGGGAACTATCTAATATTATACCCTTCAATTTGCTCTTATTTCTTTGTAAAAAATCTGATAATTTCGTCACTGT
The DNA here is from genome assembly GCA_016937935.1 of Deltaproteobacteria bacterium. Classification (GTDB taxonomy): domain Bacteria; phylum Myxococcota_A; class Polyangia; order JAAYKL01; family JAAYKL01; genus JAFGVO01. The sequence continues at coordinate 146 of JAFGVO010000308.1, forward strand.
CTTTTTTAGAACATAACTGTTCAACTGAATTTTCATCTTTAAACAGTGACGCAACTGATGCCAGAAATTGAATGTATGGAACTTTCTTATTAAGAGGAACAACTGTTAAAATAAAAACTTTGGATGGTTTATTATCAAGGGAATTAAAATCAACACCATCTCTTGAAAAGCCGATAGCAACATGTAATTTATCAACCTGAGGTATCCGTCCATGGGGAATTGCCAGTCCGTTCTGCATTCCGGTACTGAGGCTTTTTTCACGATCCATTACAGCCTGAACAGTTGAATCTATATCTTCAATAATTTTGTTATTATAAAGAAGCTCAACCAGTTCTGTTATAATGCCCTGTTTTGAAGTGGATTCAAGTTCCATTTTTATACATTTGGGTTGAAACAGATTTTTAAATTTATAATTTACATAGGATTCATTTTGATGAAACTGTTCAGTAATACTCTGTTTAAAATTTTCAGGTTTTACCAGCTCTTTTAATTTTGAAACTGCGCTTGTTAATTCAACAAGCATTTCAAAAAGAAGGGATTCGATAAATATCTGCTGGTCAAGTGGAGAGTCAAATTTAATTGACTCCCCTTCTCTTCTTAGCAAAATAAGAGATTGACCTTTTTGAATATGATATAGGTCTTCGTCGTCGTCGTGACTGTGAACTATAAATTCTTCCTGTAAAAAACCCTGAAGCAGCTTGTGTTCTATAAGGTCGGCCATCTCATTATCTGGAAAAGTATAAATCAGTGGTACGGTTTCAGATAATATCACCTCTTTTCGTGTTCCACTGCCTTTTATGGATAAAGCTTTTGAAAGAAAAACAGGAGCTATTAATGTTGTTGCCAGAATCATCACCACAGATATTGAAAACAGGGCTTCATCGATTATTCCGCTTGCAAGGCCTACTCCTGAAACAATAAGAGCAACTTCCCCGCGGGGAATCATTCCAAGACCAATGCGCAGAGCTCCAAGTTTATTGAAATTTAAAAAGAGAGAGGGAACACCGCTTCCAATAAGTTTTGCAACAACAGCACCTATTGTATAGATTCCACCAATAACCAGTGCCTCTTTTGTAAAAATAGTTCTGATATTTACAAGCATGCCCATTGTTGTAAAAAAGATAGGTACAAAAAAACTGTGGAGAGGTTTAAGGTTTTCTTCAATGGTTAGATGCAGGTCTGTTTTAGAAAGAATAAGCCCCATTACATAAGCGCCGATAATCATTGCAAGTCCTGCCTGCTCAAACAGTCCTGCCATTATAAGTGCCAGTGCCAGACTCATAATTGAGATAATCTGAACCGAGCTGTTTATTTTTAAAAGTTTTGCAATTTTTTCTGCAAACATAAGGCCGAAAACAGTAAACCCGAGCCATACTGATATTGCCTTAAGGGCGATCATTCCGATTGCTCCAAAATCGGGATTGTCAGAACCTCCTTCAAGAGCGGAAAGGCTGATTACAATTGCCACCAGAATAATACCAAGAATGTCATCTATAACTGCACCCGCTAAAATTGTTACGCCTTCAGGGGTATCCAGCTTTTTTTTATCATAAAGAATTCTAACGGTTATTCCCACAGAAGTAGCTGTACTTATTACTCCTAGAAACAGTGCCTGAGGGTGCATAAATGAAATATTGAGAAGTTCACTGGCGGTAAGAGCACCAATAACAAATGAAAAAATAACACCACCCACACCAACAACCGAACCCGCAAAGGAAAATTTGATAAAGAGCTTGAGATTTGTTTCAAGTCCCGCCATAAACAGAAGAATAATGGATGCAATAGTTGATATCCCATAAAGCTCCATTGAGATGGGAATGGAATCGCCGGATAGGGGAAAAACACCATGATCGAAACGGGCAAAAGGTATCCCCCCAAGAAGATAAGGGCCAATAATAATTCCAGACATTAACTCTCCTAAAACAGAAGGAAGGTTAAGAAGTTTAAAAAGAAGCCCTCCGGCTCTTGCTGCAAAAAGTATTATTCCAATCTGCAGAACAAACATCATCATTGCATGTGTATGACTTTTTTTACCTTTGTGAGAGGACGGTTTTGCAGTGGTACCTTTAGAAATCGTTGTTGAGCCGGTATTAGAAACGGTATCTTCTGATATTTTATGAGAAGGTTCAGGTTCAGTTGCAAAAGAGGGCTGTGATAAAACCAGAGCAAAAATTAAGATTATAAATTTCCAAAATAATTTCATGGTCTCTCTTTTCTTAAATGTTATTTTAAATTTATCAGCTAACATTTAAATCTTATATCAATCAGGCAACTTTTTAAAGTTATCGAAGTAATTAGTCCATTTGTGTTGATTTCACGATGTTTTATGGTTGCATAAAAAAATTCGTTGAACTCCAATTGAAAGTTTCTGCAAATTTCAAATAAATATCTCAAAAACAGAAAATAAATGGGTATAAAAGGTGTGATACAACTGTGGATAACTTTCTAAAATTTTTACACCAAAAAAGGTGTCACAAATGACCCCTTGATAATAATTATTTATAAAAACATAAAAAATTACCCTATATAAAGCTGTAAATTAAAAACTTTAACGCTAAACAGTCAAGAGTGTCATTTTTTACCCTGTAAAAACTTATGCCTCTTTTGTATTTTCTACTATGTGAATAACCTGTGGATTATTTAAAATACGCAAATATCAGGGGTATATTTGCCGTTGTACACAGGTGGTGTATTTGAGGCTAAATATAACTTTTTGAGGGCTTAAAAGGTGCAACCTTAATTTTATCATTCACTTTAATACTCACTTAGGGTGGGTATTGTTTTAGGTCTGGTTAAATTGTAGAAATCTGTGATATTGTTTTAAATGAGTAATTATCTGAGTTACTCTTTTTTAAAAAGGAGCCGTGTATGAAATCTTGTAAAATAAGAAATGTTTTTTTTATTTTTTTATTAAGCTTTGGATGCAGCAATAATTCAAAAAGTAGTGTTGATATAGATACAATGGATACTGATTCCGCCATTGATAGTGAAAGTGATACCAGTTTAGACTCTCAAACAGAATCCGATGCGGCAACTGATACGTGGTCTGATGCAGAAACAGATACTAATGTATTTGTCGCGTCACCAAAACGCCAGGTAATGACATGGGTTCCAACTTACGGAATTGCCGGGGCAAAGGCGACACTTCAAAAATCTTATGGTTCTACAGCTGTTGTTGATTGCATTACCCGTATCGGGCTTCAACTCTGGACCGTCAGAAAAGAGGGTTCTGTTGAACTTGAAGATGGTGTAACAGAAGATGACGTAAAATGGTTTGCGGACTTTGGTGACAAAAACGGAATAAAAATACTTTTGACTCTTATAAATAACGGGGAAAAAGACTATGACAATCCCGGTTTTGACTGGAGAGTTACACGGGCTGCCTGTTATGGTGATACTGGAGATATTACAATAGAGAATACTCTCCTGGAAGTTAAAAAATATAATCTTGAAGGTGTTGATCTGGATTTGGAAGGTTATGGCACTAATGGCGCTCCTTTTACCGGGGATGATCGTCTCCAGTACGGAATATTTGTAAACAAAATTGCCGACGCTCTTCACAAGGAGTCCAAACTTTTAACGGTGGACTCTTTTCATTCAACAGATGGAGGTATTCCGAGTCCTTCGTGGTGGAATGACTGGCTCTCCCATGTGGATACAATTCACTCGATGGGTTATTACAATATTTACAAAGACGGCCCTGGATATGGGAGTTATCGATCACAGCAAAAACTGGCTGCTGATGCGGGTTTCAAGCCTGGCCAGGTTCTTTCCGGTGTTCCAATGTGGGTTGATAACTGGGCCGGAGCCCAGGATAATACAGGAATTTCCAATGTTGATAATTTATCGCAGGTGTTAAATTGTCTTGATCCAGGCCTCGGGGTAAGTCTATGGGCAATACATCATCCGGAGGCGTGGACCATACCTGAAACAGGAACAAAACCCTGGCAGGATGAAGCTCCATGGGCAATACTTTCTGATATTGTAAATGAGACTCCTCAGGATAAAAGCGCCTGCGAAGCTCCCCCGGCTGAAAATGGGGTTATTGATGACATGACATACTCCGGGATTTGTCTGCTTGGTGGTTCATGGCTCGCAATATCTGATTATTGGAGCAGGACTGCAGACGACAGAGACAACAGCAGTATAGTCTGGAATAGTGATAAAAGTTATGATCTTGCATTAGGTGAAGGTTCATGGGGGGATATAACAAAAGGTTATGAAACATTGACTACCGGCGGGAAGAGCCTTGAAGCGGTAATTGAAACTACTGCACCCATAGGAAGCAGTGATTCATTTGGATATTTACAGTTATATTTTCTTCCCAAAGATTGCAGCCAGGCACCTGATGTTTGTTATGACCTTTATCAAAACGGAGTTGAAACAGATTTTAGTGCGTATTCAAAAATGGTTGTAGGGCTTAAGTGCGATGCTGGAAAAACTGTCTGGCTTGGACTCTCATCAAAATCATCAGGAAGCTCAAGAAGCAATCACAGGGGTGTTCATGTAAATTGCACAGGAGATTTTGAAGATTACGAACTGGTTTTTGCAGATTTAAAAGCACCTGATGGTTCTGGCACGGCTGGATTTGATGCGTCCAAATCACTTCTATTGCAAATTGTCTGGGAGGATAACACAGCTCCGGGAACCAACAAGCTTACAGTAGCCGGAGTAGCTCTCGATCAGAGCGTTTTATCACTTAGAGGAATCAACTAACCTATCTATAAAAAAATGATCCCATAATCGGAGACTGTTTTGTGGATTCATCGATACTGAGGAGTTGCATCAGGTGGAATGTTTATGGGGAGATATAACAAAAGGTTACGAAATATAGGTGGTCTGGTATGCGTTTGTAACTTATGTTCAAATCAGGGGGTTTGACTGTTTATTTTAATAACGTTAAAAATCTATGTAAGCGGTAATATAGTTATTATGAATTAAATGTTTATTATCGCCGTTAATTATGGGTGATTTAAAATGAATCAGAGGAACATATGCCCTTTCAGGTTACGTGGTCTGATGATTAGAATGGAGAATGAAAAGTGAAATTTAGGATTATTGGATTATCATCTTTACTGTCAGCTGGTCTGCTTTTTGGTGCGGTACCTGCTGCCCACGCTAAAAAAACAGTTAAAGCCTCCGCCAAAGCAGATGTCAGTGTGCAAGTGCATACCAGTGGAAAAATTAAACGGGCAACTGCTTATAAATCGGGTCAAAAGGTGAAAGCTGTTCACGTTTGCACTCCCACAAAAAGAAGCAGTACTGTTGCCGAGCTAAAGGTTAGAAAAAAAGCCCGACTTCAAAAAAAGGCTGATATTACAAAAGAAATTACCCTCAGAAAAAAAGCACATGCAACAGCAAAATCAAAAGTAAAAACAAAATCTGCAGAGACTAAAAAATCAAAGGGTAAAGTAACTGCGCAGGGCAGGCTTAAGGTAAAAGCTGAAGGAAGTGTTAAAGCTAAAGCTAAACTTGTCGCGTCTGCCAAATCTAAAGTAGAGGCAAAAGCCAAACTGGTTGCTTCCGCTAAATCCAAAGTAGAGGCTACAGCCAAACTGGTTGCTTCTGCTAAAGCCAATTTGCAATTGAAGGTTTCATTAAAAGCAGATGCCAGTGCAAAACTTCAGCTGGACAAAGACGCGCTTGCCAAATTAAGTGCTAAAGGTGGCATAAAAATTAATTTATCACTTAATTCATCTTTGAAGGCTTCGTTGAAAAAAGCAAAAGCTGAAGTAGCCGCTTCCCAAAAGAAACTAAAGACAGCAGAGGCTGAAGAGACCAAAGCCAAAAAGGATGTTACAAATGCTGAAAAGAAAGAAAAAGCAGCAGTAGCAGCAGAGGAAAAGGCAGAAAAAGACGAAGCCGCAGCAATAGCAGCGCAGAAAAAAGCCGAAGAAGACGAAGCTGCAGCAGTAGCAGCGCAGAAAAAAGTCGAGGAAGATGAAGCCGCAGCAATAGCAGCAAAGGAAAAAGCTGAAGCAGACGAAGCTCAGGCACAAAAAGAAGCAGATGAAGCCAAGGCGAAACTGGATGCTGAAAACGCAGAACTCAAACGCATTGAAGAAGAACTTAAGCGCATTGAAGAGGAAACTCAGGCTGAATTAAAAGAAGACAAGCAACCCGGAGTTAAAGAAGTTGTTATTGAACCTCCTCCAAAAGAGCCATCCGAAAACGCATTTGGTTACGAAAAACCAGTGTGGGGATGCTTTGAAGGTGAAGTTATGTTCATTGAGAAAAACAGCCAGAAACTTCCCACAGACTATTCTAAATACAAGGTAGAGTCTCAAGTTTATGCCTGCGAATGGAATATTCCACAGCGCAGTTTCGACTCTGGTTTTCCAGGAGTTGAAGAGAAGTTTGAATGGTTTGCAATCAAATATACCGGAATGTTCAATCTGGCCGAAGGCGGGGAGTATAACTTCCGTATCAACAGCGATGACGGAACAAAGCTATACATTGATGGAGAACTTGTAGTGAATAATGACGGAGTTCACCCTCCGGAATCCAAATCCAGAAAAATAAATCTCGAAGCCGGCGACCATGAGCTGGTACTGGAATACTTCCAGGGCCCACGCTACCACATAGCCCTCCAGGTCTTCGTAACCCCTCCGGGAGGAACCGAAGAAATCTTCTCAGTCCGCGGCGAATAACCACAATTTTTTTACAATCCAGTATAAAATTCCAGAAAAAAATCAAGTTTACCCACTTAGGGTGGGTAAGGTAAAAAGTGAATAAAACCACTCATTTTTAGGACCGGCTATTTGAAAAAGGAGAGTTTTATGAAAACTGGTGTTCAGGCTACTTCTTTTTGCGGGGTTTCTTTGTTTTCCTGAGGGTCTTCTTTGTTTTCTGAGATGTCATTTGAGGACTGGCAGTGATTTAGGATCATTTTTTCGATTTCTGATGCCAGTTTACTGTTTTCTTTTAGGTAGGCAACGGCTTTGTCTTTGCCCTGGCCTAGTCTTATGTCGTTGTAGGAGTACCATGTTCCGCTTTTTGTGAGGATGTTTAGTTTTTCGCCTATTTCTATTATTTCATGATTTCTGCTTACCCCATCACCGTAAATGATATCGAATTCTGCCAGTCTAAATGGGGGGGCCAGTTTGTTTTTTATTACTTTTACTTTTGTTCTGGCACCAATGGGGTCTTCGCTGGTGCTTACTTTGATCTGACCTATTCTTCTTACGTCCAGGCGTACTGAAGTGTAGAATTTAAGGGCGTTTCCGCCGGTTGTTGTTTCGGGACTTCCAAACATCACTCCAATTTTTTGTCTTATCTGATTGATAAAAATTACTGTTGTTCCAAATTTGTTTGCTGCTCCTGTTAACATTCGCATTGCCTGGGACATCATTCTGGCCTGGCTTCCCACATGATGATCTCCAACATTGCCTTCGAGTTCCGCCTTTGGAACAAGTGCCGCTACTGAGTCTACAACAATTAGATCAATATCTCCTGACTGTATGAGTGCGTGGGTGATTGCGAGTGCTTGCTCTCCGTGGTCCGGTTGAGATAAAAGCAGATTATCCGTATCAACGCCTAGTTTTCTGGCGTAATCCGTATCAAGGGCGTGCTCTGCATCAATAAAGGCGCACATTCCCCCCTCTTTTTGCATCTGGGCAACCGCATGGAGGGTGAGGGTTGTTTTCCCCGAAGATTCAGGGCCGTAAATTTCTACCAGTCGCCCCCTTGGATATCCTCCAATTTTAAGAGCAATATCAATACTTAAACTGCCGCTCGAAACACATGGGATCTCTTTTCTGCCCCCTTCACCAAGGAGCATTACCGATTCATCCCCAAACTGTTTTCTTATGGACTCAAGTGTTTTTTTGATTCCGGTCTGTACCTCTTTTGTTTTGTTTTTAATTCCCATTTTTTTAATCCTTCCTGTTGTTTGTTTTATCTCTACAACCCTTTTCTATCGAGGGTTCGATAACCGATTGCCTCTGCAACATGTGATGAACTTATATCCTTTGCATCCTCTAAATCTGCTATTGTTCTGGCGACTTTAAGTATTCGTGAATATGCTCTTGCGGAGAGTCCCAGCTTCTCAATTGCTCTTTCGATAAGTGTCTGTGAGCCGTCACTTAAACTGCAGTATTTCTCAATCTCTTTTAAGGACATGTCAGCATTGCTTTTATCGCTCTGTTTTCCAAAACGGTTTTTCTGAATCTCTCTCGCCTTTAAAACCCTCTCTGTAACTGCCTTAGAGCTTTCCGCACTGGATTTTGCCGTGAGCTCTTTTATTCTTACCGAGGGCACTTCTATATGAATGTCAATTCTGTCAAGCAGAGGTCCTGAAATTTTGCTTCTGTATCTGTCCACAGCAGCGGGGTTGCAGGTACAGGCACGCTCGTCTGTTCCGTAGTACCCGCATGGACAGGGATTCATACTTGCAACAAGGGAAAACGATGCGGGGAAAGTACTTCTCCCTGATGCCCTCGAAATTGTTATCTCACCCTCCTCGAGGGGTTCACGTAAAACCTCAAGAACATTTCGCTTGAATTCGGGCAGTTCGTCTAAAAAGAGAATTCCGTTATGGGCAAGGGAGACCTCCCCTGGCTTTGGGGGATTAGAACCTCCCACAAGTCCCGCATCCGAAACTGTGTGATGGGGTGCTCTAAAAGGTCTTGATGTTATAAGAGGCACAGAGGCACTTGTAAGCCCAAGTACAGAGTGGGCTGCAGAGACCTCAAGCATCTCATTAAAAGAGAGTGGAGGCATGATAGTGGCTAAACGTTTGGCAAGCATTGTCTTGCCGGAGCCCGGAGGTCCAATCATTAGAATATTGTGCCCTCCTGAAGCAGCAATCTCGATAGCCCGTTTTGCATTTTCCTGGCCCTTAACCTCTGAAAGATCCAGATCAAGCTGAATATTTTCAGGATGAACCTCTGTAACTGTTAGAGGAATTATTGGAGCCTCATCTGTAAAATGCATCACAGCTTCCTCAAGGGACTCTACCGCAAGAACATTAACCTCCTTAATAACAGCGGCTTCAAGGGCATTCTCTTTTGGGATCATTATAGCTTCAAACCCAAGCTCTTTTGCAAGGAGCACATAGGGAAGAGCTCCCGGTACTCCCCGCAGGGTTCCATCCAGACCAAGCTCTCCAATGATCATAGTTTTCTTAAATTTATGGACCTCAATCATTCCAGAGGCAGCAATAACCCCAAGGGCTATTGCAAGATCAAAGGCAGCCCCGCTTTTTTTTAGATTTGCGGGAGCGAGATTTACAGTGATTTTCCTTGGTGGAGCGGCATACCCCACATTTCCAAGAGCAGCCATCACTCTGACCTTAGATTCCTTTACCGCTCCTTCAGGCAGTCCCACAATAGCAAAAGCAGGCAGCCCCATGGCTAAATCAACTTCAACCTGAACTTCTGCAGCATGAACGCCAATAAGAGATCCGCAAGTAATTGTTGTTAACATTTTTCAATCCTTTCCATTTAACAAAAGCAAACTGGAAAGGTGTAATAACAATTTCTGTGCCAGAATTTGTCAGACAGCTAACTAACTGAAATTACATATTTTTGATTTGATGAGTTGTATTAAATCACCTTAAAAGTGGCACAAATGTCCGGCACAGGGGTGGCACGTGCCACCTGTTTTTTAAAAATTGAGATTTTTAAGTTTGGAAAGATTTATTTTTTTAAATAACATGTTAATTAAACTTTAATTGTCGTTAAAGTAATTTTTAAAATAAGAAATGGAATAGACATGGATAATAATAACACGCAAAATCTGGAGACGCGCTATCTTGGACTGAAGCTTAAAAATCCTCTGATCG
>JAFGVO010000030.1 GCA_016937935.1 Deltaproteobacteria bacterium
AATGTCTCATAAATATTCCTTTGATTTTAGATTACACTAGTTTGTCCTATCTTAAACTTTGTAAAAGATATTTACAAACTTTTTCTATAAAATATCATAAAAAACCATTAAAACAATAAAAAACATTGACTTTATTGTGATTTTGTAATGAAACTTAACAAAGTTAACGGAGAGAAAATGGTAAAAAACAAAAAAAATGAGATTCAGACAAAATCCAAAGAGCTTCTAGGAAATGCCTATTTGCGTGCGGTAAACAGATCTACAGTTTTAGAGCTTTTCAAAGGAGGCACCCGCCTTTCCAGAAGTGATGTATCCCGTTACTGCGCTTTAACAAAACCAACTGTAAGTGCCATTGTTGATTCTCTTCTGACAGATGGAGTTTTAAGGGAAGTTGGCCCCGGTAAAAGCGATGGGGGCAGAAGAGCGACTCTTATTGAAATGAATCCCGGTTTTGCAACCTTTGCGGGTATTCATTTTGGTGAAGAGCAAACCAGAGTAGCCATTTGTGATGCTCTTGGAAATACTCTTGCAAAAAAATCTGTTTCAACAGTAACAGGTGATGCCAGGGCATCCATACGAGCTGCCAACAGATTAGCCATTGAGGCGCTCAAATCTTCCGGCCATAATGCAAAAGAGATCAATGCTGTTGGAGTGAGTGTTCCCGGTTTAATTGAACGACAGGAAGGACACTGTTTAATTGCACCAAACCTCTCATGGCGTAATGTTCCATTAGGAAGACTAATTTCAGAAATATTTGACGCTCCTGTCTCAATAGCCAATACAACACAGGCCGGAGCAGTTGCGGAAGCTCAACTTGGAGTAGCAAAAGGAATTGATAATTTTATCTGGGTCTACGTTGGCAAAGGTGTGGGCTCATGCACAGTCTCAAATGGGAAAATCTTATATGGCCGAAGAGGATACACTGGAGAAATAGGTCACTGCAAAGTTGAACATCCCGGCATTGTTTGCGGCTGCGGAAAAAGAGGCTGCCTTGAAACTGTATGCTCCGATTTGGCAATTGTAAGGGAATATGGAGATGACAGCCTCACTTCTGAAGATATCTGCAAGGCTGCAGAAAATGGTGATGAACTTTCCAGAACTATTATCAGAAATGCGGGCTCAGCCCTTGGACTTGGAATATCCCATCTTATTAATCTTTATGACCCTTCGATGGTTGTAATTAGTGGTGATGAAGCGGGCAGCAGTAAATTATTTGTTGAATCCGCAAGGCAAAGAGCACTTGAAGATTCCCTTGAGCCCGAAGGGGTTGGAATTGTTTCGTCCTGTCTTGGAAAAGATGTATACTTAAAAGGAGCTCTATTAATGGCAATGGATCTAAATAACTCAACATATCGTATAGTCCGCGGCAATAACTCTTTTGAACCTGCATCATCAATAGATTCAGTTGAATCAAACGGTTCAACTGATTTTGCACGAAGGTAACCGTATGAATTTATCCCCGTTAACTCTGGGAATTGATGTTGGCACACAAAGCACTAAAGTGGTGCTCTACGATGCTGAAAAAAAAATGATATGCGCAGCAGGCTCGTCTCCTCATAAGATTATTTCCCGTAGTGACGGAACAAGTGAGCAGGATGCTATATGGTGGGAGAAAGCATTAATTGAATCTCTTGAAACTATTCCGTCAGATTTAAAAAAACGTATAGCCGCAGTTGGAGTATCGGGGCAGCAGCATGGATTTGTCCCCCTTGATATTGATGGAAATGTTATTACCAATGTAAAACTTTGGAATGATACAAGTACAGCTTTAGAATGTATTGAAATTGAAACCGCCGCCGGGGGGCGGGATAATGTTTTATCAACAACCGGAAACTGTATCCTGCCCGGATATACGGCGTCAAAGGTGCTGTGGTTTAAAAAAAATCATCCACGTTTATACGAACGCCTTCATACTATTTTACTTCCCCACGATTATATAAATTATCTGCTTACAGGAAACCTTGCAATGGAATTTGGAGATGCCTCAGGTACAGGTTTTCTTAATATAAAAAACAGAACCTGGTCTAAAGAGATACTTCAATGCATAGATCCCGCAAGAGATTTATCACAATGTCTTCCACAACTTTTAAAAGCTGAATCATCAGTAGGCAGAGTTTCACAAACTGCTGCTGAAAAATTTGGACTTCCAAAAGATATTTTGGTTTCAACAGGGGGCGGAGACAACATGATGGCGGCAATAGGAATGGGAAATGTCATGGAGGGTGTTGCCGGTGCAAGCCTTGGAACATCAGGAACTCTGTTTAGCTACAGTGAAACGCCTGTTATTGACAACACCGGAACTGCCGCGGCTTTCTGTTCTTCAACAGGAGGTTTTTTACCACTTGTATGCATTATGAACGGCACTGTCTCTACACAGCTTATTACAACTGTGTTAGAACTGCCTGTTGATAAAATCGATCCTATTGCTGCAAAAGCACCAATAGGATGCGAGGGAGTATTGACACTGCCATTTTTTACAGGTGAACGAACACCAAACCTTCCTTTTGCAAAAGGGGCAATCTTTGGGCTCACCGCCTTGAACTTTACAAGAAACAATCTTTTACGTTCAGCAATGGAGAGCACCATGTTTGCTCTGCGTGGAGGCAAAGAGCTCCTCAACAAGTCGGGGATTGAGTTTGATACAGTCAATCTTACAGGCGGAGGTTCAAAAAGCCGGTTGTGGCGACAGATGTGTGCGGACATTCTCCAATGCAAAGTTAAAACACCAGTGACAAATGAGAGTGCCGCTTTTGGAGCAGCTCTCCAGTCATTATGGATGCTTGAAAATGCAACCGGCAAGGAAAGTTCCATTGAAGATATTGTCAAGGCACATGTTCAGTTTGAAGAACAAAAAGTCAAACCTGAAATTAAAGCAGTTGAGCAATATAATAAAATTTATAGTAACTACCTGGAGGCTCTAAAGTTAATGACCCCGGGTTATACAGAAAGAACAGATAATGGCATTATTTAAAGGAAACAGAGAATATTTTACTGGTGTTAATGAGATTAAATTTGAAGGTTTGGAATCGGACAATCCTCTGGCTTTTAAATTTTATAACCCGACAAAAATTATTCGCGGCAAATCAATGAAAGAACATCTGCGGTTTGCAGTAGCTTACTGGCACTCATTTTGCGGTACAGGTGCTGACCCTTTTGGAGGAGGTACAAGAACTTTTCCATGGGAACAGAATAACGAAACTAAAATGGATGCAATGACAACAGCAATGAACAAGCTGGATGCGGCTTTTGAATTTTTTTCAAAACTGAGTGTTCCATATTACTGTTTTCACGACAGGGATATATCTCCTGAAGCAGAAACATTAAAAGATTCTATAAATAATTTAGAAAAAATTACAGGGGAAGCAAAACTGCGACAAAAAGAGACCGGGATAAAATTACTCTGGGGTACTGCCAATCTGTTTTCACATCCGCGATTTATGAATGGAGCTGCTACAAATCCCGAATTTAAAATTCTTGCAAGTGGTGCTTCACAGGTTAAAGCGGCCATAGATGCAACAGTTGAACTTGAGGGTGAAAATTATGTATTCTGGGGAGGTCGTGAAGGTTATGGCTCTCTATTAAATACGGACATGGCTCTCGAGAGAGAAAACATGGCACGATTCTTATCAATGGCAAGAGACTATGGCAGAAAAGCAGGGTTTAAAGGTACTTTCTTAATTGAACCCAAACCAATGGAACCCACTAAACATCAATATGACTTTGATGCGGCAACGGTTATTGGATTTTTAAAAGAGTATGATCTTCATCGTGATTTCAAGCTTAACATTGAGGCCAACCACGCAACCCTTGCAGGTCACTCATTTACCCACGAGCTTCAGGTTTGTGCAGACGCCAATATGCTTGGAAGCATTGATGCAAACAGGGGCGATGCCCAAAACGGCTGGGACACGGATCAGTTTCCCGTTGATATTTACCAGACAGTTGAGGCAATGATGGTGGTATTAAATGCCGGGGGACTGGGTTCGGGAGGACTTAACTTTGATGCAAAACTCAGAAGAAACTCAACAGATACAGAAGATCTTTTTATTGCTCACATAGGAGGCATGGACGCCTTTGCCCGTGGTCTTGAAGTTGCTGATTCACTTTTAAACAGTAATGTTTTTTCAACAATAAAAAGTAACCGATACAGTTCATACAAAATTGGTGACGGGCTTAAATTTACAAAGGGGGAACTTGACTTTGAGCAGCTTGCAACTATTGCGTTAAAAGAAAAAACGTTTCCACTTGTAAGCGGCAGGCAGGAACTTCTTGAAAATATTATAAATCAATACTTGTTCAGATAAAGAGAAACAATGTGTCAACAATGTTTCAATAAGGAGTAATACAACTATGAAAATCATCAATCCGGTTTTACCGGGCTTTCACCCGGACCCTTCAATCTGCAAAGCAGAAGGCGAATTTTTTATTGCTTCATCCACATTTCAATGGTTGCCGGGAGTTCGGTTTCACCGCTCAAAAGATCTGGTCAACTGGAAAATGGCAGGTTACGCACTAACCCGCAAAAGTCAGCTTGATTTAATTGGAGTTGAGGATAACGCAGGTGTCTGGGCACCCTGTTTAAGTTACTCTAATGGAATATTTTTTCTGATATTTACCAATGTTATTGCCTGGACGGGAGCATACAAAGATGCCCACAATTATCTTGTTACATCTAATTCTATTGAAGGCTCATGGAGTGAACCTGTATATATTAACAGCAGCGGATTTGATCCTTCACTTTTTCACGATGATGACGGCCGTATGTGGTTTTTAAATATGCTGTGGGATCACCGTATGGGCCAAAACCCCTTTGGGGGAATTCTCCTTCAGGAATATGATTTTGAAAAAAAACAACTTATCGGATCTGTTAAAAACATTTTTAAAGGAACAGAACTAGGACTTGTGGAAGGTCCCCATTTATACAAGAAAGACGGATGGTACTATCTGCTTACCGCCGAAGGAGGCACAAGCTGGAATCATGCGGCCACTATTGCCAGGTCAAAAAATATTGACGGACCATATGAAGTAATGCCACATAACCCGCTTTGCACATCCAGATATAACGACACACTCGAATTGCAGCGTGCAGGTCACGGTTCACTTGTAGAAACCGAAAATGGACAATGGTACCTTGCACATTTATGCGGCCGTCCTGTAATGCCAAAGCGCAAGTGCATTTTAGGAAGGGAGACCGCATTGCAGGCTCTCCACTGGCCCAAAGACAGCTGGCCCTCACTTGCACACGGCAGCAATGAACCCGCTGTAGAAGTTAAAGCTCCTGGACTCTCCCCCTTCCCTTTTTCCAGCGATTCAAAAAACAGTTACGGGATGGATGATTTTACAACCTCCACATTAAATCCCGAGTTCAATTCACTTAGGGATCATGTTGATAAAAGCTGGCTCAGCCTGGATGCACGCCCGGGATTTTTACGA
This sequence comes from Deltaproteobacteria bacterium, assembly GCA_016937935.1. GTDB lineage: Bacteria > Myxococcota_A > Polyangia > JAAYKL01 > JAAYKL01 > JAFGVO01. Next base: position 5,434 of record JAFGVO010000030.1, read on the forward strand.
ATAACAGGAAGAGAATCTCTTTATTCAAAACATCACCAGAGCTTAGTTGCCAGAAGAATAACAAACTTAAATACAGGGGCATCCTGCAGCACAGAATTTTATCCTGAGACTTTCTCGCAGATGGCCGGACTTATTTTTTATTACGACACCACAAATCATCACTATCTGCGCATTACAAAAAACAGCAGTGGAGAGCGCACAGTCGGCATAATTACCTGTGACGGAGGTGAACATAGGGAATATCCCGATTATGAAACAGTCCTGCCAAAAGAAGGAGAGATCTTTTTAAAAGGAGTAATGACCGGCAGCACCCTGCAGTTTTATTATGGGACAATTAAAGAGCAATGGATAAAACTAGGTACCCCTCTTGATGCCACTGTAATATCAGATGAAAACAAAGCAGAAGTTAAATTTACCGGAGCCTTTGCAGGAATGTGCGTACAGGATTTAAAAGGAACCAGACTTTTCGCAGACTTTGACTGGTTTTTAATAGAAACAGTTTAATTTAATTTTTCTGCCCCATTTCATCTATTCAATTATATATGAGGCCAATTACTTATGATTAAATAAATAATTGCATTTTTATCGGTAATATTGTTTTATAAGCTCTTTGCTTTTTGCATAAAACTATATGACAGATATTGAAAATTAAGGAGCTCATATGAAAATAAATGGTGGAAGAGTTGTTATTGAATCTCTGAAAAAAGAGGGCGTTGATACACTTTTTTGTTATCCGGGCGGGGTTCTAATACCTCTTTTTGATGAATTGTATAAAGATAGCGGCGGTATCAGACTGGTTCAGCCAAGACATGAACAGGGAGGTGCCCACGCTGCTGATGCATACGCACGTACTACGGGCAAACCTGGAGTTGTTCTTGTTACTTCTGGCCCGGGAGCTACAAATACAGTAACGGGAATATCAACAGCTTATATGGATTCAACACCCATGGTTATTATCACAGGCCAGGTTGCGGCGAGACTTGTGGGAACTGATGCATTTCAGGAAGCGGACATCACCGGAATTACAATGCCCATAACCAAAGAGACAATGCTCATAAAAAGCATCGGTGACCTTGCAGTCTCCCTTAAAAGAGCATTTCATATTGCCACATCCGGACGCCCCGGGCCTGTTCTTATTGATATTACAACAAATGTTTTCAGGGAGATGACCGATTTTCACTATCCTGAAGAGATTGATATTGCCAGTTACAGACCAATATCAAAAGGTCATCCAAAACAGATAGCAAAAGCTATGAAGCTTATATCAAAAGCAAAAAAACCTCTTGTGCTTATCGGTGGCGGAGTTCAGCTGTCCGACTCAACAGCACTTGCGGCAGAACTCATCGAAAAATATAATATTCCCTATGTCTACACTCTTATGGGGCACGGATTAAACGTTAACAATCCAAATCTCAATATTGGAAATCTGGGAATGCACGGAACAGTTTACGGAAACTGGGCTGTTCAGAACTGTGACCTTTTAATTGCACTTGGCACCAGATTCAGTGACAGAATAATTGGTGATACAATCAGTTTTGCTCCAAACGCCCAGAAAATTCACGTGGATGTTGACCCGGCTGAAATTGGAAAAAATATCGAAGTAGATGTTCCTATTGTTGGTGATCTCCATAATATTCTTTCGGCTTTTATTAAAATGGACAAAGAGTCACCGGACACAAAAGAGTGGATTGAAGAGATTGCTGAAATGAAAAAGAATAATCTGCTCACATATGAACCGTCGGAAAATATTCAGCCCCAGTATGTAATGGATGCGGTTAAAGAGATATTTCCAAATGATCTTATTGTAATTACAGATGTTGGTCAGCATCAGATGTGGTGCCACCAGTATTTTGATTATGTACAGCCAAGAAGCTTTGTAACATCAGGAGGCCTTGGAACAATGGGCTTTGGTGTGCCCGCCAGTTTTGGAGCAAAACTTGGCAATCCGGACAAAGAGGTTGTTCTGTTTGCAGGTGATGGC
>JAFGVO010000002.1 GCA_016937935.1 Deltaproteobacteria bacterium
AACTGGATATTTAACAATTTAAAATCTGTGAAAATTTTGCAATACCGTGTTGTAAAAAGGTGACAGTTTAAAAAACACTCAGGATAGAATGTCAGGCTGAGTGAGCAAATTAAAGCATACACTTTATGGTATGTATTTTGCTAGTATCAAAGGCAGTTTTAAATTTTGATATTTTTTTGATTGTTGTAAAATACAATTAAATTTTAATTTTAACAGGAGGGGTTATGTATAATTTTAAATCTGTATTATTTTCTTTAGTATTTTCAGGGATGTTTATTTCGTCGGTTGTTTTTGCTGATGATGGGATTGTGGCCGCAGATGATTCGGTTAAGGAGTCGAAGGTTTGGCTTGATGTTGGGGTTAAGGGGGCTGTTGGCGGGGATTATCTTTCAAAACCGGATGTTCCAGATTATATGGCCGGGTTTGTTGTTCCGTTTGATGACGGTGCCGGGGGTATTGGCGGCGGTGGCGGTATTTTTGCTGATTTGAGAATTTTAAAGCAGCACCTTGGGCTTGAGGTTGGTCTGTTGTTTGATGCCAACAAGCTCTGGTGTAATATAACCCAAAATGGACTTGTTAAGGTAAACTATGCTTTTAAAGAAAATAATCTGCGCATTCCCGTACTGCTGAAGGGCAATATTGTAAATGGTATTACTCGAATTGGTTTAGGCATTGGCCCTGAGTTTATAATTGGAACTGGAGCATCAACTGACGTTACAATAGAAGAGGGGGCAGAATATGTCACAGCTGCTCAACTTCAAGATTTTAATGATATGTTTTCTGCAAGCAAACGCAATGATGTGGCTCTTGCGTGGGAATTCTCTATGGCTTTTATGGTTAAAAAAGTAGCTATAACTCTTGACCTCCGTTTTTCTTACAACCTTACACTTCCAAAGGGTTACCTTGAGAGAGTTGAATTCGATAATAGTTATAGTTCAGCTGATATTCAGGCCGGGCATACTGTTGATGGTCGAATTCTTTTAGGTGCTGCCTATATGTTTGATTTTTGAAAATTCTTAATTTGTTTAATATGCTTATTCTTTTTTACTTTTAATTAACAATATATTGATGGGGTTGTTTTTTTAATAAATATTCAAGTATTAGATAAATATATCTGATATTTATGATAAAAATAAATTGTTGAGAGATTATCTCTTTTAAGAAAAACAGTTAGTATTTTGTCCATAGGGAGGCATAAAATGAGTGATATAGAACAAAGCATCGATGAAAAAGAGCAGCCCTTTGAAAAGATTCTTGAGAAGATTGAATCTATTGTAAAAGAGCTTGAAGAGAGTGAGCTTCCCCTTGATGAGGCTTTAAAGAAATTTGAAACAGGTGTTAAGCTTTCACGGGAAGGGTCCGCCAGACTTGAAGATGCCGAGCGTAGGATTGAAGAGATTTTAAAGGACGGTACAACTGTACCTGTTAAAGTGCAATAGTGTCTCTTGCTGCTGATTTTTTTAATCACCCCTCTGTAAAAGAGAGTAAATTTAATTTTTCGGGGAACTGGGTTAACCCTTGCGGAACTTTTCGCAACGGTAATTTTCAGCATATAATATGGCTTGGGGTTAATGGATATTTAATTATAAATCACTTTGCCCCAAGGGAGATTATTCTTGTTGACCCGTGGCCCAGCTACAGGCGTTTTAATGCGGGCCGGGGAGGGCGTTCCCCTTTTAAAAGACTCTTTTATCTTGTGGACTGGCTGCGAAAAAAATCCGGAGAAGGTTATACTATAAAGGGAATTATTGTCTCCCACAGGCATTTTGACCATGCAAATGATGTCCCTGCTGTTTTAGAGATGCTTTGCGCTCCTCAAAATAAAAAATATCAGATTAAAAATGCAAACAAAGAGACAATTTTTACCTCTCCATCAATTGCCATTGACGACCTGCCAATTGTATTTGCGGATAATAATTCAATTACACATATTAAAAAGAAGAATGATTACAAAAGTGATATTCTCAAATTCAGTGAAATTGTTACAACGGATAACAAGAGTGTTGATTATAAAAGTATTGGTATTGACGGGTGCCCCCCATGTGGAACGGCTCTTAAAAGTTTTAACGCAGGAGGGTTTGGCATTGAACCATATGTGTGGGATCACATGAATCTTACAACCTCTGAATATAATATTTTAGAATTGCCCGGAAGCCGACAGAAGCTTAGTGCGTTTAATATAAAGTGGTTAAATGCAGATGATGCTAAAAAGACTTTTATAATTGGCAGTGCCGGGGAGATGGCATCCGGGTTTACAACACACCCCATAGTTTCGCCTCCTCCCTTGATCAGGACTGATACTCTTGTTACATCGATAACCATTCCTGTTGCACCAAAGTATTTTGAACAAATAAAAGATGCAGTTAATTTTCAAACCCTTAATATTAAGGTCTCTGATTATATTGTCCCTACACATTATGAAGACTACTTTTTAGGGCCGCCCAAACCTCTTTCTAAAAGCAAAGGGTTTTATAAAAATCACAGCCGGGTTGACCAGTATATAAAAGAACTTGAAAAGCTGGACCCCGTTGCTGCTAAAAAAGTGATCTCCTTAAAACGCCTCCGATTTGAGTATATGGGAATACCCGGACCTTTGAGCATGAAATGGTGATATATGGATATTGATAAACTTCACGATTCTCTTCTTGAACCTTACAATGATGTTGAAATTGTAAAATCAATAAAAGCATTGAATTCTATTTTTATTAACAGGCCGGATAATTTTGAAGATTACTCCCATAACAGAGCCCTGGTTTCTGCCTATTGCGCATATTACATGCCCACAAATATTAAAAAGCTTGATTTTATAATCTCACAGCTTGGTGCTCTGCCGTTTAAGGATAAAAAAAATATTGATGTTATTGATTTTGGGTGTGGAACAGGAACCTATAGCTTTGGTTTAAGCCGTTATTTTACTGACCAACAGAATGTCGCCTATACTTTTATGGATAAATCCAAAGATATGCTGGAGCAGGCGTTAAAGGTAAAAGATGCTCTTTACCCGGATATGAATGCAAAGTTTGTTACTGACTTTCAACCTTACGATAAAGAAAAATACAGAATCGCAATTTTTGGAAATGTAATAAATGAGACGGGTCCTGCTGCCTACCTTAAGATTTTTAAAAAGTTAAATCCTGATCTTGTAATTATAATCGAGCCTGGAACCATGGATTCATTTGTGAAAATTTCTCAGGTGAGAAGGTTTATGATCAAAAAAGAGTTTCATCTTCTTTACCCCTGTCCGTCACCTATGAAATGTCCTGTGGAGAAGATAGACGATGAGTGGTGTCATCAGGTTTTAAGAACCTCACTTGAACTGCCACTTGAGCGATTAGGGCAGTTAAGCGGTCTTGACAGAAAAAATATGCCATTTACCGGACATGTTTATTCTAAAGAGGCTTCTGGTGTTCAACAATGGGATCAGATTTTCAGACTCAAAAAAAACAGCAAGCACGCCTTTATGTGGCAGCTTTGCAAAGGGTCATCTACCAATAAGATAATTGATGTTGAGGTATTGAAGCGAGGTCTTGAGAAGAGTGAAATAAAATCCCTTGAAAAAATCTGTGCCGGCCAGTTTGTTAAAACTGAACCTGTTAAAGAGTTAAATGATAATACATTAAGAATCACTGCCAAAATAGTCTCTGATTATATACCCCATATCAGCAATTAGTTTAATTACACACATGTTTCAAAAAGTACTTTGAAAGTGAATTGCTGAAAAATTAAATATTTATTAAAAAATATTTTAATAATAAACAATTTCTTGCTCATACCTCTATTGATTGTTAAGATTTGATTTTGATTATTTAAAGAAAGATTTTTAATGTTTTCTCTTTTTATAAGACGTGATGGGCTGATTGAACCTCCTCAAATTGGAGAAACGGATCACCATTGTCATATTTTGTGCGGTATTGATGACGGTCCTGCAACCATGGAGGGCTCTGTAAATATTGCTAAAATTCTTTTAAGCATGGGTATAAAAACAGTTACTGCAACACCTCATATTATTTCTGATCTGTATCCCAACACACCTGCCGGGATTAGACAAAGTGTTGAAGAACTTCAAAATGAGCTGATTGAAAAAAATCTTCCTCTTAAAGTTGTGGCAGGTGCCGAGTATTATGCGGAACAGAGTTTTCTTGAGAGTATTGAGCAGAATGCTCTGTTAAGTTTTGGTGATGAAAAATATGTTCTGTTTGAGTGTCCTGTCGAGACTGAACCAATGATTTTGGAGAGCATAATATTTCAGCTGAAATCAAATGGATACACTCCACTGCTTGCACATGCAGAGAGATATCATTTTTTACAAAGAGACTTTAAGCTGGCTGCACACCTGAAAAATCTGGGTGTGCATTTTCAGGTAAACCATCCTTCATTTTTGCTTCCCAAAACTACCCACACTGGTGAAATGGCCCGCAAGCTCTATATTAAAGGGTTTGTAAACGTTTTAGGTACAGACATGCACAGAGCCACATCTGCAAAAGAAATTAAGCTGGCTCCCAAAAGAAGCCTTTTCAATCTGTTTAACTGATTTAATCAGTTAAATTAATTAAAATTTTCTTAAATCAAACGATATTCCCGCAACCCATAAAAATTGAAAAGTAGTTGCCCTGAGAATTGTTTCATCAGAGATGTTAAGATCTTTGGAAGCGAGAGTTGCAAAAATTGATGCTCCTGCAATAAAATTAAGTATTCGTGATTTTGAAGGAAGATTCCATAAAAGCTGACCTCCAAAAGAAAATTCACTGGTAAAGGAGTTCTGCTTATCTTTTTTTACAGGCTGTTTACTTAGAACAATGAGATCAAGTTTTGCAGTAGGAATAATTGATAAAAAACCTTTTCCCATAGGAAAGGATAATCTCAATGTTAAAAACAGAGGGAAAAAGTTTTCAGAAATTGTTCCGTTCTGGCCGCTCCCTTTTCTGACTCCCATCCATCCGGCGCTTAAGCCTGTACCAATATTCTCATTAAAATAGAATGTCTCTCCAAACAGTATTCCGTGTACAGTATTCGCAGAAGGGTAAGGGTAGGCTCCGGCATATGAAACATCAAGCACTATTCCCCTGCCGTCATAAGGATATACGGAAACCTTTTGAGGCGCACTGGCGGTATCTAATCTCTCATCATAAGGAACATATTTAATTTTATCTTTTTGTGAATTACCTTCGGTGTAAGATTCTGAAGTTTTTTTAATTTTTCCAAGTTCAAAAATAAGAGGACCGTTTACAGCGGATGTAATGGTTTTTGTAACCGGGTCAGTCATCAGGCTGTTTTCATTTACTGTATCGTCTTTACTTTCAGGCTCTTCACCCGGTTTGCCGGTTACAGGAATAACCGAGAGAGCTTTTGATTCAGTTTCAAATATGTATACATTACAGCTGTTTTTTTCAGAACATTTCCATGCGATAACAGCCAGTATTCCGGGTTTTTCAACATTTGCATATTTTGATGTCTGCCAGCTTTCATAACTGTCAGGAAGTGCATCTGTCTGTCTGGTTGATACTTCTAAATTTATTGCCTTAAACTCAGTTTCTAAATTTGATATTATTTTTTCTGATTCTAAAGCAGCCGCGCTGTTCTTTTCAATTAAAATTAAAATGCCGGCTTTTTTATGATGTCTGTTTTTTTTATCATCAGATGCATAAGCAGTTGTTGATAAAAAGACAAAAATGAGAGGTAGTAAAAATAATTCCGCAATTAGGATGTATCTGTTTGCGGGCAATTGCATAGGTTATATCAGTTTTTTAACCAGTGTGGTTGTCTGTCCTGCTTTAATGGTAACGCTAAACTGACGTTTAATACCAAATTCTGGATTTTCAACCATGATGTTATAAGTTCCCGCTTTAAGAGCTTTTTTAATTACAGGAGTATTTCTGATAAATGTCCCGTTAATGTAAACTTTGGACCATGGTTTTGTCTGAACAGATAAAAAGCCCTCTCCTCCGGCTGCTGCAGGCTGCTGTTTAACAACAGGATTTGATGGAGGTGGTGTGGCTTGTTGATTATTATCAGTTGCCTGCGGTTTGCGAATTCTGGGAGTAGTTCCTCCTGTTACAGCAGGAGCTTCCGTTCCACAATCAACAGCTGGAAGGCTGACAGTATCAGACCCTGTAAGGAATGATGATTTTTCAAGGGGTCTTAAAACTTTTTGATTTCCGCAATCATATTCAACATTATAATCCACATTTGTAGGAAGCTGATATTTTGCGGGAGTTATTCCAATATCAATGCGTTTTTCACCGTCAAGAAGTACTACTTTTCTTCCCTGGGGTTGTGTGTTGAAAGTTAGTTCAACCTCTGCGAGTTCGAGTTTTTTTACAGGAATCTCTTTTTTCTCACCTTTTACAATTTCAACATCAAAGCGTAAATCGTTATATTTATCTTTGCTGAGTTTTACCACATGGTTTCCAGGTACAAGGTCAGAAACAGTAATCGGGGTTTTATCATCAATAACACGACCGTCCACTTCGATTGTACATCCTGGAGGATCTGTTTCAAGGTAAAATCCCGAAGCAGGAGCTGCTGCTGCTTCAAGCTGAACATTAGAGGCGAGAACTTTATTACCACTTACGTTAAAAATGAGTTCTTTATTATCGTATCCTTCTCTTTTAATTATAAATGAGTGCTCTCCTTCTGATAGATTATCAATAATCATGGGAGAGACATTCTGCGGCACCTTATTTGTACCGTCAACAATAACCGTAAGTTCATCACCCGGTGTTATGTTAAGCTCAATAGTTCCCCCGCCTGATGATTTGCCAATAAGTTTGTAAACAACCATCGAAAGAATAATTGCAACAAGAATACCTGCTGCTATACCAATAACAAGAGCCTTGTTACCTTTGGATGAGCCTCCCGTTGAGTTTTCGTTCTCATATGGGATTTTCTGAGAAGAGGACTCTCTCTGGGGGAAGGGCATAGGAGCTGACTGATGTTGCACCGGTGCCGGTGCAGGCTGAGTTGGTGCAGGCCTGTTGGTGGCTGCAGCCATTTGTGCCGCTGTATTTTTATTTAAGATGTTTGTTGGTTCTTCATCATCATCCCATTCCATGTTTACTGCAGGTTTTTGAGCTGAAGCAACTCTGCCTCCTGAAAGATCAGGGGGAAGTGTGGGAGAAGTAGTCTGAACATTAACCGCAGGCATGCCAAGCATGGTTGCTTTTGGTGACGGCATGGGCGGAGCTGCTGAACCGGGAGCAGTTGGTCTGGGCGGTCCCGGAGGAATTGCCGTAGCGCGAGGTGGTGCCGGTACCGCTGTAGACCGAGGCGGTGAAGGAGGCATTGTTGCTCCCCCGGGCCTTGGTGGTGCAGGAGGTGCTGTAACTCTTGGTGCTGCAGGTGTTGGAGGTGGTGGAACAGATGATCTTAGAAGGTTTTCATCAATTTTCTCATTTTGAGATGCAATTTTTTCAATATCATCTCTAAAGACTTCAGCCTGGAATGCGGCGAGATCTTTTCTTGAAAAGAAACTTCCAGATGTGTACATCCAGCTCTGAAGGTCATCATGGAGATCCATTGCTGACTGATATCTGTCCGCAACCTCTTTACTGAGGGTTTTTAAAATTATTTTTTCAAGGTCCGCCGGGATTCTCTTATTAAAAGTGGATGGTGGTACTATATCAACGTTTCTCACTTTTTCGAGAGTTGAAAAATCTGATTCGCCGATAAAGAGACGCTCTCCTGTGAGGAGCTCCCATAGTACAATACCGACAGCAAAAATATCACTGCGTCTGTCAAGAGGCATTCCTCTTACCTGCTCAGGGGACATGTATCCGAATTTGCCTTTAAGAATTCCGGCCTGGGTTTTTCCGGCTTTTCCCGCAGCTTTGGCAATTCCGAAATCGATAACCTTTACCTGCCCGTCAAAGGAGACAAGAATGTTTTGCGGAGACACATCTCTGTGAACCAGGTTGAGATCCTGGCCTGTTGTATCCTTTTTATTATGTGCATAATCAAGACCTTCACACATTTTCATGGTGACATATGCCGCCATGGGAATTGGAACGGTCTGACCTTTTTTGCGCATGCGGTCAAAAATTGCTCTCAGGTCTTTTCCTTCAACATACTCCATTGCAATAAAATAGGCATCGCCAACTTTTCCCAGATCAAAAATCTGGGCAATATTTGCATGGGTAAGCTGAACAGCAATTTTTGCTTCATCAATGAACATTGTAATAAATTCTTCATCTTCAGCAATACTGGGCAGAATACGCTTAACAGCCAGAAGCCGTTCAAAGCCTTCAACGCCAAAGGATTTGGCTTTAAAAACTTCAGCCATTCCACCAACACTAATTCGATCAAGAAGGTAATATTTTCCAAAAGGAACAGGTTTTTTCACAGGTAAACTCCACTTTTGTTAAAATAGAACATTTAAGTTACATTAGATTTATAATCCCTTAACGTAGGAATTTTGCGGAGAAAATATCTCATGTAGACAGCTTTAAGTCAACAGTAAACGGGTTAAATATTTAATTTTCCAGAACAAAAAACGGATTTTTATTTTTTTCAACTAACGAAACGATTTTTTTTAATATTTACAAGGGGTTATTTTCTATAATCGGGGGCTGCTTATTTACTGAAACTGAAAATTCAGTTCCGTTTTGATCGGATTTGAATTCAACTTTTCCACCTAGAATATCCTCACCGAAAAATTTCATTGAATAGGTTCCGATGCCTCTTCCCCTTTCATCTTTTGTGCTGATATTACGCTGGAAAATTCTGGGTTTTACATTTTTGTCAATTTCAGTCCTGTTCCATACCGAAATTCTGACTTTTTGTTCATCGTCTGACAGGCTGACTTTTATCGTGTCATCTATTTCGCTGGCTTCAAAGGCATTTACAAGCATATTGTCCAGAATTTTTAGAATTATTGCCCTGTCAGATACAAATTCAATTGAGGGGAAATCTGTGCTCACATTTAAATTTTTTCCCTTTGCCGCAGGGTGATGCTCAAAAAGTCCGCTTATTTCAGTTGCAATATCATCCAGTGTTATTTTTGACCATAAGGGTTTGTACATGTAGTTTTCACTGTTCAGGAGTGTTCTCTGGGAGTCCACCTCTTTTGACAATCGCTCGGAACTTTTGAGAATCTGGGTGACCATCTCTTTTTGAGTACCCTCTGACTCCATTTCAAGCAGATTTGATATGCTGACAACACCAGCCACAATATTGTTAATATCGTGAAAAAGAACCCTTTCCATTGCCGCCCATTTTTGTTCTGCTGAAATATCCTGAATATAAAGTAGTTGATATTTATAACCTTCAATATCTATTGGTGAGCACATCACGCTAAGGTAAATATCATTTTGTTTTCCATTTTTTGTAACAGTTATTGCGCATTTTCGTTTTTCCGTACTGTTATTTGCAAGACTTGCAACCATAGCTATTGCAGCAGGGCAGGATTTGCATAATTTGCCGGTTCCGCAACCCGCCTTCATATCATTTGCGTGAACACACTGGACGCTCTCTCCCAGCCTCAGGCCCATAATTTGTGAACTGTTTAAACCAAGATCGTCCAGAAGCTGCTGGTTGATTGCAACTATCTGCCTGTCACTGTTTAATATTGCGAGCATTCCACTGGACATATTTAGAAGTGCATTAACAACAGGGTGAGATGTGACAATACTGTTCTGTTTTTCAACTTCCTCTTTTGTTGCCCTGCCCGGGGTTGCAAAATATGTTTCAGGTCCCATCTGCTTTTTCACTTCCATTAAATCCATATTTTTAAAATATAACAGTATTTATGATATTATCAAGCAAAATTGAAGATTTTAAAACTGGCAGAATCTGTGATATGTGGTTAAAACTATTATTTTTTTGGAGATAATGCATGAATACTGACGTAATTGTTGAAAATATTGAAAAGGTAAAACATCCGAAGGGGCTCGCCACTCTTTTTATGGTGGAGATGTGGGAGCGTTTTTCCTATTACGGAATGAGAGCGCTCCTTGTTCCATATCTTGTTTTTAAGGTTATAACCGATGACGGCAGTTTTTCAGGCAGAGGGTGGAGTGAAGCCGATGCCATGCATTTATACGGAACCTATACGGGTCTTGCGTATCTTTTTCTCATTTTGGGAGGGGTAATTGCGGACAGGTTAATCGGGACCCACAGATCAATGGTTGTTGGAGCTGTTTTAATAACTCTCGGGCACCTTGTTCTTGCCATGTCAGGCTTTGGCACACTTGCGTTTGACAATACGGGACTTGCTCTTTTTATAACCGGTCTGGCCCTGATAGTTCTTGGAACCGGCCATTTTAAACCCTGCGTCTCTGTAATGGTGGGACAGCTTTACAAAGATAATGAAGCCGGGCGGGACGGAGGGTTCAGTATCTTTTACATGGGTATAAATGTGGGGGCAGCCCTAAGTGCCTTTGTCTGCGGAACTCTTGGTGAAAAAGTAGGATGGCATGCGGGTTTTGGAGCTGCCGCTGTTGGAATGCTGCTCGGTCTTGTTACCTATTTTATAAGAAGACCAAAAACTCTGGAGGGAATCGGTCTCGCCCCTGTTGATAAACCGGACTATTCCCCTTATTTTCTTTTTGGCTCCATAATTTTATCGTCCTTTTTCGGACTGTTTTATTTTTTTGGAGGATTAAAATCTTTTTTATCTGTCTATGACTCTCTGCTTACTGTTATCCCCGGGTATGTTCTCGTTATCACAGCGCTTTTGGGTGTTGTCTTTTTATCTGGATGGTTCATTAAAATTCAGGAGGCAGGGGAGAGGGGAGCTGTAGTTACTGTTCTGGTCTTTATATTTTTCAACGCTCTTTTCTGGATGGGGTTTGAACAGGCCGGCTCCACTCTTAATCTTTTTGCAAGGGATAATACTGACAGAATGATTGGAAGTTTCGAAATGCCTTTTACATGGTTCCAGTCTGTAAATCCCATTTTAATTGTACTTCTTGCGCCACTGTTTGCAGTAATGTGGGGTCGCCTTGGTTTAAAGGGAAAAAATCCCTCACAGTCATTAAAAATTGCAATGGGATTAACCCTTTTAGGTGCAGGTTATATTGTAATGGTTTTTGCAGGTTCAATAGCTTCAACAGGGGTAAAAGTGGGAATGGGCTGGCTGGCTCTCACTTATGCACTCCATACAATGGGAGAGCTCTGCCTCTCTCCGACGGGA
>JAFGVO010000309.1 GCA_016937935.1 Deltaproteobacteria bacterium
CGGATGTCGCAGTTGTTGTTGTGGGTGAGAGTCAGTATGCGGAGTGGCGTGGAGACAGAGATGACCTGCACCTCTATGCTGAAGATATTGCAGCAATTGACAGTGTAAAAAAGAGCGGCATTCCATTTGTTGTAGTTCTGTTTTCGGGAAGATCAATGATAATTACTGATGAACTTGAAAAAGCGGATTCATGGATAGCAGCCTGGCTGCCCGGCACAGAAGGGGAGGGAATTGCTGATGTTCTGTTTGGAGATGTCAAGCCAACAGGAAAACTGTCCCACTCATGGCCTAAAAACATGAACCAGATTCCAATAAATTACGGAGACTCAAACTACACTCCTCTTTTTCCCCTTGGATACGGCCTCACATATTAATTTATTTTAAGAACATCAGACACTGTTTATCTTCTTTATGTACAAAATTAAATTGTGTGGGAGTATCCGGTGCGGAGGGGGCCTCCCCTTGCAGTGGACCAGAGGATGCAGTTGGGTGATGAACCAGGGACTGTAAAGACATCCATTGCATGGTCAAAAGTCTGAACAAAAATTTCAAGCTGTCCATCTCCTGTAAGGTCACCAACAGCCGGAGCTGCCGGTGCGCCGTTTCCGTTTCCGTTGTGTCCAGGATTTGGCAGGGCAATATCGTGTAACAATTTTCCATCGGCGGCAAGAATTACAAGGTAGCCCGAGTCCTCTTCATCTGGATCTCCATAAGTTGTGAACAGAATTTCCGGAGATCCGTCTTTGTTTAAATCAGCCACGATGGCTTCTGATGTGTACATTATTGACTTGTTATGGCCTGCGTTAAATCGCCATACCTGATTTCCGTCAGCATCAAACATATAGACAAAACCGTCATTCAGCGAAACGATAATTTCGGGTTTTTTATCTCCCTGCACATTAACAGTAACTGCCGCAGGAATGCCCGAAGGGGGATACCATCCATCAACCTGAACCGGAGTTTCTCCCCGGGGCAATACCTCCCAGCCCTTTTTGCGCATGGCTGATCGGCTCATATCTCCATACGCACCTTCTAAAACCATTATTCCATAAGCTTGTGTCTCATAGGGCTCATGCATCTCAATATTGGGAACTCCCACAACTTCATTTTTTCCATCTAAATCCAAATCCACAACATTTGGAGGAGAGGCTGTCCACTGGAGCCACTCGGTCCAGTCAGGGTTTGGCCATTCTCCCTTATGATCATGATAATGGGCCGCCTCCACTTCAGGGTCTGCCCATCTTATAAACTGTCCCCATGTCAGTCGCTCACCTTCGTATTCAGAAGAACGATTAGTAAAAAAAGGCGAAGAATCAATTGCCACACCGTCGTAGTCAAAAGCCTGAATATGATGATTGTCGTACGTTGCAAGTATCTCCAGTTCATCGTCATCATCGATGTTTCCAATGCCCACATTTAATCCATAACATCCATAGCCATTATGTCCCTGGACGTTTCTGTCGGCATCGTTACCTTCTCCGGAAAGACTGTTGTATCTTGGCCACGCCGGAGAGTGCCCGTTATTAGGCTGGTAGAGATTTCCATCCGGACTTAAAACAAAAACCTGCGCGCCCCCATCAGCGCTCTTTTGTGTCTGAGTTGTTGTGACCACAATTTCAATAGTACCGTCTCCTGTTAAATCCGCCGCCGCCATTCCTCTTACTTCAGGAGACTCTCCGGCGGTGGTGGTATCAAAAGGCCAGCCATTTTTTACCTTTAAAGCTCCATCAACAAACTCCCATGCCCATACATTTGATCCCTTGCCCGCCACAACTTCAAATACTCCATCCCCTTCTAAATCTGCTACAACATGGGGGGCATAGACCCTGTCACTTGAATCTTCAACTGTATCAAGCAGGTTTCCCGAACTGTCAAATACGTAAATAGAGTAGTAGGCCGCGACAAGTTCATTAGAACCGTCTCCATCAAGGTCAATCACAATTGGCGAGGCAAACCAGCTTGTCTGCCCTGGAAGCTTCATCAAATAGACGGGTTCCATAACCCCATTATTAGTGTCATCACCAGCAGCAGGTTCACAAACAGGAGCTGTACCTCCTCCTGTGGAACTCTCTCCCGTAATTGGTTTGGCCTTTTCATTTTCTTTGCCGCATGAGAAAAAATTTAAAGCCGCAAAAATAACAACAATGATTTTTATATTTTTATACATCCAATGATTTTACTCTATTAATTAAATCAAACACAAGTAGGGGTTAAAAATAACTTTTTCAGAGTGGATATATATTTTTTGCAGTCAAGTTTTTTTTGGTCCGGGCTTTTACTCTTTTGTCATAATGAATGGGGCTCGTGCAATGATCTCTTCTTGAGAGTTGGTTACAATGGCCTCCCATCTCCCCTCCCATTTGGCATTTCTGGTAAAGGACCATGTGTGCCATGATTTTGCAGGTTTAACGGTAAGTTCTGTCTTCCCGAACTCTTTATCCCTGTCCGGTCTTTTCCATGATACATAAATAACAGCTTCCTGTTCAGTCTCGTTTTTAACATCAAGATAGGCAAATATTTTTTCACTTGCGCCAATTACAAAAGAGGTGCCTGGATCAACTGGTTCCCTTTCGCTAAGACCGTTTGCAATTACAATACTCTTAACAGCAACTTCTCCATCCTCTGCAATAAATGTTTCCATGCTCTCTTCATCGACAGAGTTAGTGCTTTTTACAGATTCCTCATCTGAGTCTTTAACTGTATCTGTCTGTTCTTTAGATTTGGCAGCTTCAACAATCGGGGCAGGATCGGCCGCTTCCTCAGGCCCTTCTTCAGCGACCTCTTCTACAGGTTCCGGATTTGCCTTAACATTCTTAGTAAGATTTGCCGACACCGGTTTTTTATTGTCCTGTTTCTCTACGGAATTTTTCTCTGTACATGCACTAAGTAAAAAGAGAGAGATAATAATTACGGGAACAGTTGTTAAATTTTTTTTCATTATAAGCCCTTTATTTGTTGTTTTTATATGTTCGAGATTCTGCTTAAACAAACACTTAACATACAATAATTTATTCCAGTTAATTACTTTTAAAAACAAGTTGAATTAAGGATATCTTTATTGACTACTTATTACTATTATGAAAACCAATAGGGATGATGCGACCCCTTTTGTGTCTCTGTGCGGAACCTTTTTTGGGTTAGATTTATTATGTTTTTGAGTGTATAAATATGATATGGAATTTAGAAAATTTGGAAAAACAGATAAAAAAGTAAGCGTTATTACCCTTGGAGGTATGCGTTATTTAAATGGATGGGTTGAGCCGAGAGACGAAACCCCTAATGATTCGCTTTTGCATTGTCAACAGACTGTGGAGAAGGCTTTGGAAATGGGGATTAACCTTATTGAAACAGCCTATGGATATGTCAAAAGCGAGAATATTTACGGTAAAGTTTTAAATGATATTTTAAAACTGAAGCGAGATTCTTACTATTTGATGACGAAGGGGAATCCTGGAACTGCAGAGGGGACTCGTAAAATGGTTGATGAGCAGTTGAAAGCGCTCAAGACTGACTATTTTGATTTTTATGCCTGGCATGGCATTAATAATCAGGAACAGTTTGATATTGCCTGTAAAAAAGGGGGACCTGTTGAGGAACTGCTTAAACTTAAAGAAGAGGGTATTATTAAACATATCGGTTTTAGCACCCATGGTCCTGTTGAAATAATCATTAAGGCCATCGAAAGTGATCTCTTTGAGTTTGTTAATTTACACTACTATTATTTTTATCAGCGCAACAAAGGGGCCATCGATTTGGCTCAGAGTAAAGATATGGGTGTTTTTATCATTTCCCCCAATGATAAAGGGGGGCAGTTGTCCACCCCTCCTCAAAAATTGATAGATTTAACTGCCCCGTTAACTCCTGTTCAATGGAATGCACGGTTCTGTCTCTCCAATCCGGCTGTTCATACTTTATCGTTCGGGCTGCCGGTTACCTGTTCTTTTGATGAGCTTGATGGTCTTTTTCCCGTATCGGTTCCCCTCTCCCCGGAGGATTCGGTTATTAAGCAGGGTATGGATAGTCAGCTTTTGCTCGATCTATATTCTGGTTTTGATGGCTACAGCATGAGTAAAGATCCTTCAAAAATTAATATCCCTGAAATTTTACGATTTAGAACTCTGTTAAAATGTTACGATTTAAAAGGGTTTGCCCAATACCGGTACAATATGTTTGAAGAGGACGAACACTGGTTTCCAGGGTCGTTTCCCACTGATGAAAAACTTCATATGATCGATTTAAGCAAATGCCCTGAACATATTCCACTAATAAAAATGATCCGGGAAACCCATAAGGAACTTTATCGGCCCGTCCCAAAAAAATAAGCTTAGTCTGGATTGTGCAGATCAGTTTACTTAATTATTTCATCTCTTTATTACATAAAAGCTGGAAAAATCAAGATGGGTTGAATTATTCAAATTGCAAATTGGTTTGAACAGTAATATAATCTCAAAATGTTCAATTTATCTTAATGAGTTGTAGTTTGTTCAAGCTTGTTAAGAAATTTAATCTTAATTTATTATTATTAGTCTTTTTATTTAGAAGACAACTGAAAGGGAAAGATTATGGGTTTAAAAAAAATGTCGTTGAATAATTTTCTTCGATTACTTTATACGGGGCTGTTTTTACTGATTTTATCAGGATGTTCTGATGATGCGAGCGGCAGTAACAGCACAGATACTGATTCAAAATCTACAGATACCACTAAAGGTTCTGATAATGTAAATGACACCTCAGATACAGACAGTAATACCGATAACAGTGACAGTGATACAGTAAAGGATAAGTCCACTGACAGCATGCAACCTGACATCTGTACTTCTGATAAAGACTGCAACTCTACTAACCAGCTTTGCAATCTTTCAACTCACCAATGTGTTGACTGTCTGATAAATGATCATTGTGATACAACAACCGAGCAGTGCCAGCTTGGAAGCTGTGTTCCTGTCCAGACCTGTAAATCCAGTAAAGACTGCAGTAACAATACTGTCTGTGATTTAGCACAGGAGATATGCGTTGACTGTGTAGGGGATAATGATTGTGAAACAGGTTCCTCCTGTTTCAATAATGTTTGTATGATGGATTGTGCCTCAGATAAAGAGTGTCTAAATTTTGATCAGGTTTGTGAGCCAACTCAGGCGATATGTGTTGATTGCGTAATTGATGCTGACTGCAATTCAACGAGTTATTGTTCAGATTTTCTGACATGTATGCCTATGAACTGTACCCCTGACAGTGTTACATGCAGTGGAAAAAATATTGTGACATGTGATGACCGTGGAATTACAATGGATATATCAGAGTGTACTTATGGATGTGCAGACGGGGCAGGCAGTGAGCCCGCATACTGTACATCACAAACCGGCGGTAAAGAGCTTGATTTTTGTTCATCAATCCCAAAATAGCCCGGGGGAAATCGGATTATAGACGGAAACCCTGCAGATTTTGGAGATCTTCCAACAAAAGAGTTTGGCTTCGCTGATTCAGCTTATCAGTCTATAACTGATGCAACGGTGCCAACAACTGACAGTCGTGCCACTGTAAGAGTAGCCTGGTCTGCAGATGCAATTCATGCACACATTCATGTTAAAGATGCAAATGTATTACGCAGTACTTTCACTTCACTGCCAAATACTCCGACAGAATTTTATGATTCTGATAATGTTCAGATCTTTTTTGCCGTTGAAAATCCGGGCACATTTACAACAGATGCTTTTCAGCTGTTTATGATTCCCCCTGATACTTCCCAGGGGGCATTATATCCCGATGAATACTCCTATGCAGGGGACGGATATGATTACTATACCAGCACATATTACGTATTTTCTTATGCATCAAGAATTGTAGCTGATGGTTATGAGGTGGAACTTAAGGCCACTGTCCCAACTGGTGTTACACTCACATCTGCTACATCAGTTTTATTTGATGTACAGGTTGGTGTAAAAGATACCACAAATGCCAGCACCAGAGATTTTGAATATGCCTACGCATACAATTGTACCGGAACCTGTCCTGAAGGACCATATTACTTAACCTCTTACTGGTGTAACCCCACACTTGAGTAGAGTTTTTGCCTCATAAGAATAACCGCTGCACATCTTTTTAATTTTGATCCAATTGTAATTGTGTCGTTAAAATTTTTTTTTCATTTTACATAAATTTCCATGTAGTATCATTTTATTGAGCTGTTGTTATAATTAGAGGCGTCATTAGTGTTAAGAGGTGTTTATTTAATATGAGTGCTAAAAATGTTTTGAATCAGATTGCTGTAAACAGTGACCGTCAGGTAATTTATCTTGATGGTTCCCGTGCACTGGTTCAAGAGCTTAAAGATGAAAGTCCTGAGGCTTTATCTGCATTGTATGATGAATATGCCGCGTACATTCAGCGGATTGTTGCCCGGATTTTAGGTGTTCATTCAGGGGAGATTGATGACTGCCTACAGGAGATTTTTATTAACGCATTTTACAAGGCAAAACAGATTAAAAATGACAATCAGCTTAAAGGCTGGCTTACACGAATAGCGGTTAACCGCTCTTTAGATTATTTAAGAAAAAAGAGACGGGAGAATTGGCTCCATTTTCTGTCGCCGAATGCAATTGCGGATATTGAGATTGTTAACGATAATATGGATGATAATGAGGCTGTAAAAGCAGTGTATCAGATTTTAGATACATTTTCGGTAAAGGAGCGTGTCCCTTTTACCCTTAGATATCTTGAAGAAATGTCTCTGGTTGAAATTGCAGAGGCAACAGGTGTTTCACTTGCAACAGTAAAGCGGCGCATTAACTCAGCCAATAAACGTTTTGAACAGTTGGCTAATAGTTTTCCGGCTCTTGAGAACTGGCTTTTGAGGGGAACAAAAGGTGATGTGAAATGAAATATATTGAAGCTTTTAAGAATATTTCAGTAAGACAGGACGATGAGTTGCTTCAAAAGAAGGATTCTCTAAAAACTGTTAAAAATCGATTGATGTCTGAGCTTTCAAATAATGAAGGGCGCTCTAATCATAAAGGTTTTTATTGGGGGCGTATTGCAGCAATAGCTGCTGTGGTGCTGGCGGGGATTGCAACATTTTTAATATGGTCTGATAGTGACCATTCTAACGAAACAGCAAAAGTGCCAAGCAGATGGCTTGTGTCCGGTGCAGAGTCTGAATCAATGACATTTTTTGACAAGTCTAAAATTACTCTCGGATCCAACTCTTCTGCAAGGGTCATTGAGACTGCTCCACATACTGTAAGAGTGCTGCTTGAGGAGGGTGAAGCAGATGTTTATGTTACTCATACGGATAAAACTGACTGGATGCTTGAGGCCGGTCCCTACACTGTTGTTGTAACAGGAACAGCTTTTGTATTGTCGTGGAACGGCAGCAGCAAAGAGTTTTCTCTTCTATTGAAAAAGGGAAGTGTTATTGTAACCGGCCCTATGATTGAAGAGGGTAAAATAGTTGCCAGTCATAATAGACTTAAGGCCTGGGTTGATGAAAAACGAATAGAGATGACAGAGGAAGAATCACCTGCTCAAATAGAAACAGCTGAAGATCAGATTGGAAGAGAAAATAAAAATAATAGTTTTTCAGATAAAAAGAAGTCATTAAATAGAAAGTTAAAAAACAGCAGCAATGATTCAAATAATTCTAAAAGTGTTTCACTCTCCTGGTCTGAATTATGTCAGGAGGGACAGTTTAAAGAGGTTGTTGAAAAAGCAGTCGCCCGTGGTGTAAATGATGTGGTTGCTACAGAAACTGTAGCTGAACTAATGGCTTTAGGTGAGGCGGCGAGACTTACAAGAAACAGAACTATTGCAGAGCAGACTTATAAAAGTGTAAGAAAAAGGTTTTCAAAAACAAAAGCTTCAGGTGCCGCAGCATTTTATCTTGGCAAAATGGCCATTGATCAGTACGATTCATTTAAAACCGCTGCATACTGGTTTAATATTTATCTTGCAGAAGAGGGCAGGGGGCGATTTGCAATGGATGCCCTTGGCAGGCTGATTGAAGCAGAGCAGAAAACAGGCAATATTGCAGGGGCAAAGAGTTCCGCATCTTTGTATTTAAAGCGGTTTCCAAAAGGAACACATGTTAAAATGGCTAAAGACTTACTTACGGAGTATTAATATTAAATTGGTTCCTGTTGTTGAGGATGTACTTTCGATTCTTCTTCTACAAGTCTGCGGAACTCAAACATTGAATTGACTGACTCAGACAGTCCTCGACTTTACGAAGAAAATTCGAAAGCATGAATTTGGGATGGGAATAAAAAGAATAATATTAATAATCGGAGATATTTTATTTTTATTGATGTCGGTTTCCGTTATGGGACAGGATACTCTCAATTCTCATAATAAAGTAATAGTTGTTACTGACACTGATTTTAAAGCTCTGTTTATCAGACTTGAAGCGGAGCTGCAGATTGCAGGATTTGAAGTGATTAAAAAAAAATCAGCCAAGCCGGAATTGATTCACCTTGAAAGTCTCCCTGAAGATATTAATGCTTATCTTTATGTTCATAAAATGCCAAAACAGAATGGGACTAAAAATATTTATTTGTACTATCGGCAGTTAAATAACAGTATTGTTCATCTCGAAGTTCCCGTTCCTGTCAGCAGTGAAGACGAGCAGCTTACAGCTCTTCATATTGCGGAAGTTTTAAGGGTGGCATTTAAAGATAAAACTAAAAACCAGGTTTATTTAAAAAAAGAGGTTGCTCTCCTGAAGAGTTCAACTAGTGACAATAAAGATAAAGTTCTTTCTCCTCAAAAAAATTCAGACCATTTAACCGCACATCTGGAACCATCAGTTTTTTGGTCAGATATTTCAATTCCTCCGTTGTTTGGATTGTCTGCGGGGTTTGGAATGCAGTGGTCATGGATAGGTTTTTCACTTACAGGTCTTATTCCCGTTAGTTCTATAAATATTAATGAACCTGAGGCGGACGTTAAACTTCGTTTTGGCTCTGCAGGAGCCAGTCTCTGTCTTGTTTTGGGACATGGGCTTGTAAAACCGGTTTTGCGACTTGGATATGTGATCTGGATTTCAGGTGCAAAAGTCAGGAGGAAAGAGTCTTATTCCGCCAACAGTAATTTGGAATTGACCTCAGGCCCTCAGCTGTTTTTAGGAAGTGCCATAGGTAGAAAACGAATCTCTTTTACCTTTGGAATACTACTTGGAATGACAGCATCATCATTAAATTACAAAATTGAAAATAGAACTGTCGCCAGGATTGGGCGACCGGTTTTAGGTATTAGCATTGGCGCTGCACTGCTTTCAAAACAGTTAAAAAGGGTCAGGAGATGAGAGAATCGGCTAAAGGATTTGCTTTTATAATTTTGATAATATCTTTAATTGTTGCTGCAGCATGCGGCGAAAAGAGTATTACTCTTGTGCACAAAAATATTGACAGTGATACTTCTGAAAAAATATCCACTGATAGTTTGAGTGATACCATGGCAGATAGTGACAGTGACACTTTAAGTGATACGGAAACGGGGAGTATTTGTTTACCACTGGCTGATAGAATTCGTGTTACGGATATTGATGTGGGGCAGAAGGTAATTGCAAATGAACAGGATGCGGGACTTATGCCCATTGCACTCTCTCCGATACCCCGGGGTGGTACAAGACTGGTCTGGCTTGGGGATGATAATCTTGTACACATAAGCACTTTAAACAGTAACGATGTTTTAACAGATAACAGCGTGGCTTTAAGTGCAGCTGATTTTCAGGATATCCATGCCACTGACAATGGTGGAGTTATTCTGCTTACAAGGGATGCAGAAGGTGGAGGAACACTCAATTGCGGCAGCGAAGATAATCTGTGCGGAATACCAGATGCCCCAATACCCTGTTATGATATGTACATGGTTGGCTTTGAAGGTAACAAAGAGACATTTGCAACAAAGCTCACAAGCGCAAGAGCAGACCTTCCTCCCTATTCAACGGGCCCGACCGGTATGCCGGTGTCAATGATCTGGTGGTATGGACATCACGGTCGAATCGCTTCTGACGGAACCTCCTATGCCGCCTATTACGGAACTGCTCTAAGTGTTTCAAATGGAGAGTGTGTCAATATTCATCAGGGTGATCAGATGCGAGTTCTTGATGAGGGTGGAAATATCATTGACGGCGGTTTTAACTGGGGGTGCAGCCCAAGCGGTTATGAGAGGGTAATATGGAATGATGCGGCACACGCCTATGTGGCGGTTTGTAAATCAGAAGAGATTGTTGATACTGAAGGCTCAGGTGTTCTTGCTTTTGCACCGGATCATACAGCCATCTGGCACGGAGACCCATGGTATTCAAACTTCAGTGAGCTTGTTGTTGCAAAAGACGGCGGGTACTGGATGGGAGTAAGCGATCGCAAAGCCGGTGAGCCCGAGCGGTCAAGCGGGCTGGCGCAGGTTTTGCTGCTTCATTTTACATCTTCGGGAGTTGATCTGCAATATACTATCGAGGGAGAAATCAACAGTAACACAAGGGCTCCCCACCTTGCCGGATTTGGGGAGGATCAGCTTCTGCTTATGTACGAGTCAAGTCCCGATGGAGGAGAAATGTCCGAAACTGATTTGCGAACAGTCACAATTGAAACCCGCAGCTACAATGACGGAACTATAATTGGAGAGCCTATTGTTGTTCCGGATGTGAGAGGTCACAGATACAATGCCCTAAGAACTTTTCCAGACGGAACAGTTGCGTTTCCAATAGCAGGAACAACTGACCACACAATAAAAATAATGCGAATAACTCCCTGCCCCTGATTTTTTTGAGCCGATTAAAAAAGTTCTGGCGTCTCCTTATGTATCACACATTTATCCAGGAGGAGATAATATGGGAAGTTTTAAGAGTGTAACATTTTCAGGTCTGATTTTTATGTTCGGTCTGTTTGCTATGGGATGTACTGATAATAGTGGAACCATTGATGCTATGGACACTGATTTCTACACAGATACAGACACAGATACTGACACAGATACAGACACGGATACAGATACCATAGTTGACACCGGAATAGATACATCAGCCTGTGATGGGGGTACAAACAATACTGAATGGGCAAGCGGTTGTCAGAGCAGCAAGACAAACTGTGTTGCGGGAAGCTGGGTGGATTTTGGGGTTGAACCTTCAAATGCGGGAATGGTAAAGCAGGGAGAGTCAGAACACTTTGTTGTTTATGCTTTTAATACTCTTGACACCACAACAGTAAATGATGCTCTTGAATTTATGGAAAACACAGTATGGGCAACATATTTTGGAGATCCAATATATTTTGAAGAACCCTACTGTAATTCAAGTACAAAACTAAAAAACGTCATTCATATTCGTGATGATGTGGGATTGTCAGGTGGGGCGTGGGATACCTGGGAGAATGGAGAACTTGTTACCCACACGGGTATGTGGGTTGGCCCTGCATCATTAAAGGACTACTGGGGGCTTGCCCACGAGTTTACTCACGGTGTTCAGTCTGAAGCAAAAGGTATGCAGTGCAATGCTCCCAATAATTACTGCGGATGGTTTTACGAGAGTCATGCCAACTTTATGACCCATCAGATTGCAGATAATCGTGACGATGTGCATTGTTCAGAACTGTTTGTAAATTCAACACATCTCTATCTTGGCTCCATACGTAACCGATACTGCAACTGGCAGTTTGCCGAGTATCTAAAAGACAAGTACTGCTACAGTGCTGTCAACGACATCTGGACCGCGGGAGTTGGCAATGATCCATTCAGTAAAATAATGACAAATCAGGGATGGAGTGTATCGGAGCTTAACGACTTTTTTGGGGACTGGGCCATGCACAACATAACCTGGGATTACAAAAATCCTCCACCAGCAGACGACAGTTATCAAAGCTCCATCTATTTAAACTCCTATGAGACTATTGACACTGTTACAGGAGGTTGGGGGGACAAGGGTCAGAGACGAAATCGAATAACCCGTCTTGAAGCATTGGACAATAATTATGCCGTTAACCGCAGATTTGTAACAAACTACTACTGGGCGCCACAAAGATGGGGCTACAATGTTGTAGAGCTTTTTCCCGAAGCGGGAGCAGATGATATTACAGTAACCTTTGAGGGGGTTGTTCAGTCCGGGGCAGACTCGGACTGGCGATGGGGAGTTGTTGCAACAGACAGCAATTTCAGCACATCAAGATACAGCGCCCTGCAAAGTGGAACATACGGAGATCTTAAGTTCTGTGTTTCAGGGGGTGAGCGCATCTGGCTCGTTGTAATGGCAACACCGGAAAAGCAGGTTCAGATAAATTGGGAAGAGGATAACTATGCAAAACTTTACCGCTACCCATGGATGATAGAATTGAAAAACGCATGGCCTGGGGGATTTGAAAACGGCGTTAAAACCTGCGCTGCGGGAAGCCCTCATAGTAACGGCGGAGGTTGTGTTTCGAGCAGTGCGTCAGCTGCATCGTCAGCCTATGTGGGACCATATGCAAGGGTGCTTGGAGGGACAGTATCTGGCAATGCACGAGTAGAAGACCACGCAATAATTCTTGGGGGTTCAGTATCTGGCAACGCCGTTGTCGGAGGTCTAACTGTTATGAGCAACTTCACTGTTTCAGATGATGCTGTTGTAAAAGCCACCTTTATGCCAATAGATTTTTTTGGCTCAAGCAGCGCCAGCGGAACAGCAGAGTTATTGGGCGATCTTGAAAGCTACTCAAATAAAACAAGGGGAACCTACAGCGGCCTTGTGGATGACAACACCGCAGGTGATGCATCCTTAAACGAAGTAACCACTCCGCCTCCATACAGCTGGTAATAAATAATTATTGAGCCTTTTCACTATTTAAACCCTACATACTGGTGATATATTATGTGTAAAGTTGACACGTAAAAATGGAGAAATTTATGAACGGATTATTTAACAGAATTATTTTTTATCTGGCTGGAGTTTTGATTATTGCATGTGGAGGTTCTTCCGGGAACAAGGATACTGAATTTGTCCCTGGTGATACAAGTTCTGACAGCGAGACAGCTTCTGACACTGACACAGATACTGACACAGACAGTGACACAGACACGGATACAGATGCCGACACAGACACGGACAGTGAAACAGGGAGTGATACCTCAGTGAATGAAGTTACAATAAACCAGACCGGTTTTGAAAATTTAACCAATGAGTATGAGTTTGTTCAGAGTTCATGGACAGATGAAGGATTTACAGCTCTTTGGGTAAACGGATTTAATCAGGGCAGAGCCCATGTTGACACAGCTTATGCCAACACAGGAGATGCATCTTTAAGAATAGACTATCCTGCAGGAGGTGTTGGTCCGGGCGAAACTGGAGCACAGGTTCCGCTGGCATTTAAAGGTGAAAGTGAAGTGTATGTTACGTACGCATTGCGGTTTAGTGATGACTTTGACTGGGGTGGAACAAACGAAGGGGGCAAACTTCCCGGACTTGGAAGCGGTGACAACTGCAGCGGCGGCAGTACCTGTGACGGTACCAACGGCTTTTCAGCAAGACTAATGTGGCGTGATGGGGGCAGGGGAGTACTCTACCTTTACCACATGGATAAACCAGCCACCTGGGGTGAAGACATTCAACTGACAAAAGCAGACGGTTCAGATGTAGTGTTTGAAAAAGGCAAGTGGTACACAATAACAGAGCGGGTAAAAATAAATACCGGAGACAATAATGACGGAGAAGTTCAGGTATGGGTAGACGGAATAGAAGCCCTGAACATTGACGGAATTAAATTTGTAAACAACGGTGACCTCATTGACAACTTTTACTTTTCCACATTCCACGGGGGCAACACCCCGGACTGGGCGCCATCAGTAGACTGCCACATCTGGTTCGACGACATTCGCATCTACAAAATCAACTGATTAAAAATCCAAAGACTGATAGTCCTATATTCAACCCTCTGATTTTCTATTTAATACTTCTAATAAATTGTTTTATTGGTAAATATGTTCAGATAACTTTAACAATAAAATAAAGGATAATTATAGTGAATTTAATTGGAACGTATTTTGAATCCCCCCAATATTATGACAATAAATTGCTTGTCGATGATATGTTAAACGAGTTTGGGATGGATGAAGTTTCATTGCAGCTTATAAAATTTCTAAAAACAGGAGATGTTAAATATTATTATTGGAATAAATTTATGGCTCTTACCGGCAGGCTTTCGTTTAGCGAGCATCAGTTACACCAGCTGCATTCAATTGTAGTAGATAAAAATGTCTCCCTTGCAGGTAGAAGATTTTCCTTTTCGGTACTGGCCGCAGCAGTTGGTAATGAATTTCTGGAATCTCTATATGCTTTAGGTGAAGATGATTTTAATCCACTAAAAGATGGAGAATCAGTTTGTATTATAAGTTCAATTATAAATGGAGATGCTGATCCTGACATCATATCAGAGGTCTTTTTAATGAAAAAAGCAAAAAAGATTGCTCCTAGTATAATTGAATCTATGGGCAGAGCCCGGAAAGAGCTGGGAGTGCCAGCACATATTATCTATGGGAATGCTCTTTTAAATTCCAAAATCTCTTTTATTCATAAATTATTTTTAAAAGCTATTGAAAAAGATAATGATTTTTTAGCAGTGGATCTGCTTGAGAAGTATATTGCCAAGACAAAAATTAAAGAGTTGAAATCATTTGCCCAGAAGATTGTTTTAAAATTGAGAACATCAATGATAAACGTTCATCCTGGTGATATTTCTGGAACAGTTCAGTTGTCAAATGTGGATTTAAATGGAACATTTGTGCTGCTTTTAGGGTTTGAATTCAGGAGTTTTTTTTACAATGTTAAACTTGGGTGCAGATGTGATGAAGGTGTAATTGATGGCTTCACTGTAAACGGAATTGGCATAAATGATATTGATTATGAAATTAGTCTATATAAGTCTTCTGATACACTGGATTTGCTGTCGATTGATATTCATGAAGTGTCAGGGCTTATAAACGATATTCTCGATTCTACCGTGGGCTCAAAACTGGATGAGGAGTCATTAAGAACAGTTGAGTTTTTAAGCACAATATTTGCAGAATCTGTGCCCGTAAATTTTGTGGAAATGAATGGGGATTTTACTCCTGTTAAAGGGGACAAATTAAAAAAAGGTCTCGATGAGATGCTGGATAGAAAACTGTTCAGAAGCTGGTATATTGCACGTGGTGATTTTGCCGCCATTGACGATGAATTTCATTTTTATAAAGATATTTCAGGTAAAACTGCAGAAGATTTTGTTATCAGCCCATCATCAGATCTTGATAGACTCCTTGTTATTATTAGAATGAAAAAGATGTTTGAAATGATGGCTGTCTGGTTTAAATACAGAGGTGATATTGAAGATTACAATTTATTGTCAAGTGCTCTTACAGAGAGGAAAGAAGGTTTTTCTTCAACTCTTCTGGCAAAAAAGCAGTTGAAAAATCAGATTAAAATATATTTAGAAGAAATAAGTTCCGGTATCACCGGGGATAGAGTTCTGGGAGATCATTTTATTAGAGATATTTTTAGAAATATTATAGATGTTTCCGCCAAGTCCCAAAGACTGTGCAGGCATATGGCCTGGCTGGATTTGTCTGAAGCGATTTTTTTTGAAATGAACCTTATTTATAAGGATTTATTTTCACTGGAACAAATTCCAGATGAAAATATAACGGCTAATTTTTCATTGGAATTATCTAAAATATTTACCGAAATTTTTTCTAAACACGATTTGACTGAAAACAATACTGAGATGGAATCGAGAATGTTGGCAATATTTGAAGAATACAATATTTTTAACCAAGATGAGATTACGTATGTGATATTTAATCTTGGAACCAAGGTTAATGCCTTTGTACAGGAAGTTTGTAACAAATGTCCTCTGAGTTGCTTTGATAACATCAGTAAAAATGCAGAAGAGGATTTTTATAGCTTTATGCATCCGGGAATCCCTGATTAAATTAGCGTATCAAGGCGGGCAATTCAATGTATAACGGAGCTGGTTCACTTTTTTACATTCTGTTACTGGGGATGGTGCTTCCATCCTGTGCCGGGCGAACATCTGAGACAGACTCTTTGCAGACAACAAGTACAGCATCTGAATTTTCATCTGCTCAGCCAATCACCTCCCGGGAATTATCTGACGGAACTTCGGTTAAACCCTCTGACAAAGATTTAATTACCAGCGATTCTATTTCCAGAGACAGTACCATTTATCCTGGGATTATGCCCTCTTCAAAAAAAAGGTCCTCCCGATTTGATATTGGATTTGAATTTGAAGATACGAAGCAGAAAATTTCAGTAACTATCAGTGATGCTGTGCTGGACGGAGCCCGGCGGGCGGTAAAAGATGCCTTTTCAAAAACCGGAGAGATGCCCGATGATTGGGAAGAGCAGTATGATCTTGCATTGATTGATGATCCGGCTCAGGATTCCTTTTATAAATCTGTTCTGGAAAAGACCAGGCTGCTGGGTAAAAAACTTAACCTGGATGAAAATCGATATCTGGAGATGCTTGGGGCACTGGTGCAGCACATTCCCTACGATTCACAAAGTGAGCGGGATGCAAGGTTTCCAGTGGAGACGGTAGGGGACAATAAAGGTGACTGTGATGACAGGAGCCGTCTCCTGGCCGCGCTTTTGTCAAGGGAGGGATACGCTGCAGCATTACTGCACTTTGATAAAGAGAACCACATGGCTGTTGGCATCAAGGCCGATGGCCTGGAGTACCGTGGTACAGGCTGGACGATCATAGAAACCACATCACCGTCCATGGTTGGATTTCCCTTTGAGGAAAATGCATTAGTAAAACTATCCACCACTCCTGTTGCTGTTTCTGTCAGCGGCAGTAATACTAAAGTGTTCACCGCTGCCGATGATATAATTTTTTTAAAAAAGACAATGGATGATATGAAAAAAGAGCGGCAAAAGGTATCCCTGTCACTAGAAAAAATTAACAGATCTGTAGAACAGAAAAAGCAGGAAAGCTCCCGGTATGCCGCCGATGTAAAGAATCTGAAAGGACATCCTGCTTCAGAAGTAAACAAGGCGATCGATGCATACAATTTAAGCGTCCGCGAATTTAACACTCTGGTTGTTAAACAAAAGACCCTTGCAGAATATCTGAATGCCCGCATTGAGATTTTTAATTATATTTCCAGGCATCAAAGCTCTCGTTACCCCACAGTTAAATGGGTTCGTTCCCGCCTTGAAAAACTCCCTAAAAAATAAAGACCGCCAAGCCAAGGTTGTAACTTTTTTTTAAAATAGAATTATCAGCTATCATGATACCTTTAGTCTCGTTAAATATCCAGGTTGTCGGGCATGTTATACAATAAGGAATATGTTGCAGGGTGCATTTGTTATATCAGCAGGAGGAGCTGAGAGCGGGTGCTGATGGTAACTTTAACCATGGCCGGCTAAACGGCAGAAAGGGTAAGTCATGAATACACAAAAAAAAGACAGACAAAAATGGGTTATTACAGGGCTTGTCTCTTTGCTTGCAATTGTTTCCATTGTCTTGTGCGGTATGGTTTATCACATGCAGCAGCAGCTGAACGAAATAAAAGGTACAGGTGCGAGCAATGATGATATTAGTCTCAGTGATAAAGTAAAAAAACAGGATACTTCAAAGCAGATGAAGAAGTCCGATTCCAATATTGCCATCCCTCCGGATTTGGATGACAAGTGGCTTACCGATAATTTAGACCCCGATGCTTGGGATCCTTTTACGGAGATGCAGCATATGCAGTCTTATATAGACAAGATGTTTTCTAATTCATTTGGACGATTTGGAAAAAGTCAAAAATATCAGGATCTGGTCAGAAAACCGGCTTTTTCCCCGCAAATAGACGTTCGTGAAACAAAAAATGCGTTCATTATTGATGTGGACGTGCCCAGCGTTGAAAAAGGAAATATTGATGTAAATGTGGACGGACAAAATGTAACCATCACTGGAACCCGAAATGATGTGTCGATTAAAAAGGACAAGGATGGAAAGGTTGTTCAACAGGAACGTATCACTGGAAAGTTTTCCCGAACAATTCCCCTTTCAAAGAATGTGGATGCAGACAAAATGAAAGTTGAAACCCAAAATGGAGTTTTCACAATAACGTTGCCGAAGAAATAAGAATCCTCTGGTGATCAGAAGATACAGCTTTTAGCGTATGAAAAAAAATTATTTTCAGGGCTAATTTTTTACCAATATAGATTTGTTATGTGAACAAGGTGGCTAATTGAGAATTGTATTGGCAATTAGCCGGAATATTTTTTAAATATTGTATGATTACGCGAAATGCTTCATTGGAACTTAAAAATGCTGCACAATCCTTTTTAATTGTTGCGATAACCGGTCCACGGCAGTCTGGAAAGACGACTTTGGCGCAAAGTGTGTTTGCTGACAGGCCGTATGTTTCATTTGAGAATCCGGATATATATGAACGTTTTAGTGATGATCCTTGTGGATTTTAAAAATTACCAGGATGGAGCCATTTTTGATGAGGCTCAGAATGTGCCGGAACTTTTTTCGTACTTGCAGCAAGTAGACGCTTTCTGAATCCTATGTTTAATAGGGGTCACCGCCCATGTTTCCACCGGGGCCGTATTCACAGACGGTTAATAATCCGCTGTACCCGCTAAAAGGAACATCTTTTTTCCAGCCGCAGCCTACTGCCACACTGTCCCGCCAGACCACCTGGGTGTAATGGCCGCCGCAACTTGACAATGTGCATCCTGTGGCTTCACTGTCGCACCATGCTTCACGTACAGCTTCATACCCGTTTTTATATCCTATGGCCATATTTTCACCGTGGTAGCCATCGTACCATGTGCTTGCATATGTACGAAAGTCCGAGGAGCTGTGTCCATCACTCCAGTTGTCCATGCTGTCTGCATACTCCTGAGCTTTCAGGGCAATAAGTGGATCCCAGCGCATCATATCCATTGGAGGGACGGCCTGGGGCTGGCTGAGATAGGTGCCGTCATTTACAGCCTGGCGAACTTTGTTGTGTTCTTCTAAAAATGATAAACAAAACTCTCCAACGCAGCTTCCGTCAGGACAGACACCAAATTCATTGGGAGTACAATCCCCATCTGAGTCCGAGTCAGTATCAGAATCAGTATCAGAATCGGTGTCAGAATCGGTGTCAGTATCGGTGTCAGCATCCATATCCGAGTCCGAGTCAGTATCGGTGTCACTATTTAAGTCACTATCAAAATAATTATTTCCGTCATCATTTCCATTTGAATCATCAGAACATGCAAATGATGTAAAAGATAAAAACACAAATAAAATGGACACTAATCGAATCATAGAACCTCCGTTTTGGTAAATGTTTAGATGCTCTCTATTTAAAGAATACACCTTTTAAACAGTAGATGCAGCACAAGGGTAAAAAGTATCAAAAAAATGAAAATATTTTTGATACTTTTTTTGGGGCTCGTGTTTCCTATAGTCGAATTATTGCCGGTTTCCGGTTTAAAGCTGAAAGGAATACAATGCAGAGTAATACAATACAGGTTGGAATGACACTGATGCAGACACTGATACAGATACTGATACCGATTGCGATATTCTGGTGGACACCGTTGATTCTCTTCGGGATGCACTAATCAATGCAGGCCCATGTCATCATATCCGTGTGGCGCCGGGAACTTATAAAGTCCCGGATGCATATACTATTTCCTATGCAACTATGAATCGTACGGTTTATTTTTACAGTCAAGGGTCCGGGACAGAGGATCTGCCAATAATTATTGAAAGTGAAGATCCTGACAATATGGCCGAGCTTGAAGGTCTCACAACTGCTGACTCCGGATATATTTTATGGATTAACGGCAGCAATTGGCAAATAAAAAATCTGTTATTGCGCAACGGGGGAAAAGGTTTGATGCTTGATGAGTCATCAAATTCTCTTGTTTCAGGTGTGGAAGTTTATCAGGTTGGAGATGAAGGAATTCATCTGCGCTCCGGAACCAGTAATGCGGTAGTGGAAAATTGCATTGTTGACACCACAGGTCTGCAGCAGCCCGGTTTTGGTGAAGGTGTGTATATTGGTTCTGACAACAGTCAATGGGCATACTATGACGAGGCCTGTAATAACAATACTGTGCGGGGATGTACCTTGCGAAATACGGGAGCCGAAGGGGTTGATGTTAAAGAGGGAACAACGGGAAATCTTATTGAAGATTGCAATATATACGGGGGAGGCATTTCAGGAGTTAATTTTGCTGATTCCTTCATCGATCTAAAAGGTGATGGTGCAAGGGTTTTAAACAATACTTTTTATAAAGAGAGCAATTCAAAGGTTACTCGTGGTGTAGCAATTGTAGAACGCCCCCTTGGGCCCACAGCCACCAATAACTGGATTTATGACAATTCTTTTTTTATGGATGATGCAACGGGTCTTATGGTGCACGCATACGCCGGCTCAAATAATTATGCATGGAATAACACCCGAACTCCGGACGGGGAAGAATACAAAGGTAACGCACCGGAACTTTATTTTTCCGATCCCCGCTAGCCACGTACCTATGAGTTTCGCTCATAAAGAAAAGTGTCCCTCTATCAGCCTGATAATGTGATTGTTTCATAATCGTAAATTTGTTAGTATTTAATCTTTAAGGGAAAGTAACTTGTTTAAAGTTAGTATTTCTCTTTTCTGTCTAATGGCGCTGGTGCTGAGAACCTATTTGTTAGGATGTGAATATGAAATTTGGATTGTGTTGTCTTTTTTCAGGTGAACCCATTGCTTACAAAACGTACAGTTTTCTTTATTTGCAAAAGTTGGAACAAAAAGAGAGTGGGGGTTTTGTCAGAGAAAAGGTTTTGTCTGTCTGGAAGCATAATAGAGAGATGCTTCAAAAGGCATTTGATTACTGCGATAAAAATGGAATTTCGGGGTATAGAATCGGCTCTGATTTTTATGCTCAGGTTCCTCGACTTCTTTCTAATGGATATATTTTTGAGAGTGATTTGCAGGAGGCATATACGCAACTTTCTGCTCTAAATACAAGGGGGCTTATTTTATCTATGCATCCGGGGCAACACGTAAATCTGGGCAGTCCGACATCATCTGTTGTTGATAACTCTCTTGAAGATTTAGATGGGCACTTTGCCATTGCGGGAGCACTTAATTTTAATGAGGTTAATATCCATTTAGGAGGAGCATACGGGGACAAAGATGCTGCAATAAAAAGATTTATTGATGTGGTAAGTTCAATTCCTAAAGAAAAACAAAAATTGATTACCCTGGAAAATGACGAACTGAACTACTCTATTGATGAGGTGATTTCAGTTGCAAAAAAACTCAATTTAAGAGTTGTGTACGATATACATCATCAGCGGTGTCACGAGCTGAAATACAAATCAAAAGGAACAATTCGCTATTACTTTGAAAGGGCTCGTGAAACCTGGCCCGTGGATCAGATTCAGCGGGTACATATATCTTCGCCCAGAGATGGATACACAACAATTTCAAAATCACGTCCCCACGCTGATTATATAAACCAGTCAGACATCCCCAACTGGCTATGGAAAGAGAATGTACTTGTAGATATTGAGGCAAAAGCAAAAGAGCAGGCTATACTTAAACTTCAAAAAATATAGAAGTAAACAGCCTTCATTTTCAGAGGTTGCTGCCATACAATTGTTAATTAATTTAGCGCAACCCTGTAACCTGTCTTGGGTTGTCGAACTGTTCCGGACCATATGGTATAAACTGTCCTATTCTGTTGTTGCCCCAGCACCATACTGTTCCGTCTGTTTTAACAGCACAGGTGTGACGGTATTCTGCTCCAACAGCAACAACATCTTTTAAAGCCTTTTCCTCATCAAGGGTAATCTCTCCCCAGCACTGCAATGTGTGGTCGGATAATATTGCACATGTATGGGATTCTCCTGCTGTCAGGCTTATTGCGGGCTTTGGTAAATTATGCAGCGCCGGAACAAGGTGCTCCCTTACGGATTTTTCAGAAGTTACCTGACCGTAACGGTTGTCACCCCAGCACCACACCACACCTTTATCTGTTAATGCACAGCTATGACTTTCACCCATTGTAACCTGTGTTATATCTTTTATGTTTTTAACTCTTACAGGTGTTTTACGATGCTCTGTTGTGCCATCCCCAAGACGTCCCATATTGTTGTAACCCCAGCACCACACTTCACCTCCGGTATTTACTGCACATGCTGCCCAGTCTCCTGACAGTGCAACGGACTTTATATTTTTAAGTGATGATATAGTTTTTATTGGTCGTCTGTTTGATTTTGAATCTGAATAGATCAATTTGCCCCAGCATAAGATGGTTCCATTTTCTTTAACAACGCAATAACTGTTTTTACGTCCTCCGATTGCCACAATGTTTGTAAGGCTCTCTATCTGAACAGGCGAAGTCAACATGTTTTTATCCAGTTCCGGCCACCAGTAGCTATAACCCCAGCACCAGACTGTGCCATCTTTTTTTACTGCGCAACTGTTTTGTTCCCCCACTGCCATGGTGCGGATATTTGTCATATTTAATGGATAGTAGAGTTGTACTCTGTTGGAGCTTTCGTATGATTGGTATACAAGATCTTTGTAATATGAAGACGGGTCTCCCATTGCGGCGCTATCATTTATTCCAAAACAGATCATGTTTCCATTTTTCCGCAGTACACAATGGTGATTGTTACCCGAAAAAATTTGTTTAATTATCCTCTCTGCAGGTTTTTCTCCCGGCAGTCCCTCTGGAGTATTTGAATTTTTAACATACTCAGATGATATTGGTTCGCCTAAAGCCACCGGAATTACGTAAGATAAGTTCATAACCGCATCCGTTGAACATCCTTCGGGTTCATCTCCGTGGGTTTCAACAACAAAAGTGTCAAGCCCTGGCAGATAAGCTGTGTCCTCCTGCCAATATCCTGCAACGTATATATCTTTAAACTGTCGATACGGCCGTCTGTCTTTTAGTAAAATCAGTCCATCTGGTGAATTTGTCAGGGCCATTTTTTCTTTTGGAAATATTGGCGGCTGGCCCATCCCCTGTGTGATTGCCCTGTGAATATCCTTTTTCTCAACAACCTTAAAACCAAGTCTGTTTAATATTGCTTCAATATTGCCAAGATGTTTTTGTAACTCTGCATCTTCTGCTTTTTGAACTGCTTTTGATTTTTTTTCTAATATTCCCTCTTCAAAAATAAAGGTGCCTAAAAATTCCCGCAAGAGACGCTCGCCCGTTGCGGCATCAAACAGATCCAGATAGTCTTCATGCATATCAACAGCCCAGGATGAATAAGTAGAAATCAGCCCGATAAGATTGTATTCTTTAGAATAAATAACTCCAAAATCCCTAAGCCCGCCTTTATAAAGAGAGAGGGGCACATCTCCTCCTGTTTTACTGTACATGGCTTTTACTGCGGGGTGAGTTCGCAGGGGTTCCAGATCAGCATCACTGAAAATTTTAAAAAAACGGGGGATTGAAATTACCCCTTTTTCATCTTGAAGCACCTTTACCGCATCATCAGTTTTACCGGATTTTGCAAGAGCACAGGCGAGGTTTGTACGAGCGGTTTCAAAACTGTCGTTATTTTTAAGGGCTGCCGCAAACCCGGATGCTGCTGTTTTATATCTTTTTGCAAGATGATGCTCCAATGCCAGGTAGTTTTCAATTCGAGCAGCAAGTTCAGCTGCGGACCATCTGGAAGTACGCCTATTGGTATCACAGCAGTAATTACAGGAGTAGGTGATTTTGAAAGTTCCGTCCGTGAATCCCAAACCGTTTACACTTGTAGCTGTCGGGCCAAGTTTTAAACGCAAATCCTTGTATTTTATGCAGAGCTGATTTTTGCAAACCGTAAACTTTAAATTCTCTTTATTTAAAGAATCTGCATTAACAGAAGGTTTGCCCTGACCGGCAATTCTGTCTAAAATATTTCCCCCGGCAAATAATTTATCCTTTTTACTAACAATAACAGACTGCACCGGTAATTTTTTACCATTTTCATCAGTATCATTTACGGAAGAATCAACATCCATGGAAGAATCAATAGCCCTTTTTGTCTCAAGGGGTTTGCCACAAGCAGTAAAGATCATAATTACAATAATAAATATTAAAACAGATCGAGCAAAAGACCATTCAGACATCACATATCCTTCTTCAGGTGGTTAAGATAAATTTCCTGATAATTCTCATATAACAATGCACGGAACCGGGCAATTATTTCAATAAAAATACAAAAATGTATTTGTTTACGATTTTTATGAGGAGTTTGAATGATTATATTTCTGTTTTATCCTAACTTGCCAATTTTTAAGTGGTTTTAGTTTTTATATCGATTGTGCTTTTAGTTTATAATTTATTTTTGGCACTTTCAATGACATTGTAAACACTAATAATAACGTGATCTATTATTATATACATTAAAATGCAAAATTTAGATTGGGAGTGAATATGTATTTGTCTCTTAAAAAATCGGCTTATCTCTTTTTTATTTTACTTTTTGCTGTTGCCTGTGAAAAGAACAGCTCTCTGCATTCATCATCAGATGGAAGCGGTACTGATTCTGGCGGGTCGGGCAGTGATTCTGCAGGAGACACAAGTCTGGACAGTGATACTGATTATTACACTTTGAGTGATTCTGAAAAAGCTGTTGTTGCAAAAAAGATCGAAAAGGAGCTTTGGGGGCCTTATGCTCCTCCTGATAAATACAATCCCACTGGTGATTATAGTGATGCTCTTCAGAAGGCTCTTTATTTTTATGATGTAAATATGTCCGGTATAGGCATTACCGGAGGACGGCTTCAATGGCGTGGAAATTCTGAGGTTACAGATTATGCTGTTCCTCTTTTTTGCACAAGCGCAGATCCACAGTCCGAGAACTGTGTAGATATGTCACCAGATTATGTCAAAAAGTACATTCATATTTTTGATCCTGACGGTATTGGCACAATCAACGTGGGAGGCGGTTTTCACGATTGCGGTGATCACGTTAAGTTTGGTCTGCCACAGGGTTATGCCGCTTCGATGCTTGCATGGTCTATTTATGAGTTTCCAGAGTCGTTTATAGCTTCTGGGCAGGCTCCCCATGCACTTGATATTTTAAAGCGATTTACCAACTATTTTCTTCGCAGTACTTTCAGAGAAGAGGACGGCCGTGTGATTGCTTTTTGTTATCAGGTTGGAGCCGGTTCTATTGATCATAATTTCTGGGGACCTCCGGAACTTCAGAAGGCTGAGGATTTTCCACGACCCGCAAAGTTTGCCACTGAAGAGGTTCCTGGTGCGGATGTTACTGCAGCAGCTTCTGCGGCCCTTACAATTTCATCCATGTTGTTTCGCTCTATTGACGAAGCCTACGCGGATAAATGTCTAGATTACGCAAAAGCACTTTATGATTTTGCTGTAAAGTATCCGGGCACTGGTGATAGCGGAGGGTTTTACGATTCTGAGTACGAGACTGATGATCTTGCATGGGCTGCAATCTGGCTTAATATTGCCACAGGGGAAGAGAGTTATCTAAATGATATAATAAGTGTAAGCGGAGATCAGTACACAGGTTATCTTGGAAAAATCATGCAATCCACAGAGGACGGCTGGTATAACGCCTGGGCTCACTGCTGGAATACTGTCTGGAGTGGAGTTTTTGTTAAGCTTGCAGAGGTTACAGGTGATGAAAAGTGGACAAAAATAGCTTCCGATCATGAGAATCTCTGGGCAGGGCTTGATGGCTCCAGAACAGTTTCTCCCGGCGGCCTAAGCTGGATGACGGGCTGGGGATCCCTTAGATACAATACTGCATCCCAGATGACTGCAATGGTGTGGGGCAAATATACAGGGAGTGATGACTACGCAAACTGGGCGAAGGGGCAGATGAACTATATTTTTGGTGATAATCCAATTCACAAATCATATATCGTCGGTTTTGGAGACGAGTGGCCTGTTCATATTCACAACAGGGCAGCCCATGGTTCTACAAAAGATAACAGCCTCGATTCTCCACCAACTCCAAGTCATGTGGCCTGGGGAGCACTGCTTGGAGGTCCTGATGCTGATGATTCCTACAAAGATGCCATCTGGGAGTATGCCTATACAGAGGTGTGTGTAGATTATGCATCCTCACTGGTTGGTGCTCTTGCGGGACTCTATTCAAATTTTGCAATTGACAAGGACGGTATTGGTCAAGGCCCGTTAGAAAACTTTCCTCCTCTTGAGCCGGAACAGACAGAGTACTGGGTTGAAGGAAGAGCAGGGCAGGACGATGGAATGATTTCCGAGATTAAGCTTATGGTTCACAACGAAAGCGTTCATCCTCCACATCTCGATCCTCTTCTTTCAATAAGATATTACTTTAATATCAGCGAACTTCTGGAACACAATCTGACCATTGACGATGTTAGAGTACAGGTTTCATATGACGGCAGAAGTGTTGATAACGGCATGCTTAACTCTGGTGACGGCAAGCCCACAATTATCACAGGTCCGTTTGCATACAATAAAGATAAAGGCCTCTATTATTACGAGTTTGCCTTTACGGGTTGCAAGTTTTACGGATCTATTCCTTTTGAATTTCAGCTTTATGCGGGCATGGCGTCAGATCTTAATTACTATATGGACAGCTCTAACGACTACAGTCGAAAAAGCCTGAAAGTTGGTGACAAGTACGTGGTTACTCCATATGTTACGATGTACAGCGACGGTGAGCTTATAGCAGGGGAGGAGCCATGAAAATGAATTTATTAAAAAGAAAAGAAACACTTATATTTGTTGCTATAGTAAGCCTTATTACAATTCTCTCTGCTTGTGAAGACTCAGGCTCAAAGAGAGGGGTTGCAGATACTGACAGTAAAGCAGATACTGATAGTGAAGTTATAAAGAGTTCAGATGCAACTGTTCAAAAAGATAATTTATGCGCCAATCTTGATCTGACCCTCGACAGACAGCCTACAACAATAATGCTGGTAATAGATCATTCGGCATCAATGGATTTACAGCTTGGTGACAATGACACCAGGTGGAGTGTTGTTGTCAGCACTTTAATGGGAACCGTTAATGACCCGGCATCAGGTCTTGTCTGGGCCCTCGAAAGTCAGGTGAATTTTGGTATAGTGCTTTTCACGGCTAAACGTAACGATGAGCCCTCCTGCCCAATGCTTTCAACTGTTGCTCCCTCAATAAATAACGGTGGTGAGATTGCAACAATTTTTAAGTCTGATGATGAAACATATAAAGGGGCCTCTCCTGTTCCTGAGGGGATAAATGCTGCTGTAAAAATATTAGGTGAAATGTCAAAGCAGAGTAAAAAAGTTATTCTGCTGGCAACAGACGGAGACCCCCAGACCTGTGATAACATGGCAGTGTTAAATGATGCTGCTTCTCAGGCTGCGACTGTTAAAGCTGTGCAGTCTGCCTATGATGAAGATATAAGTACATTTGTAGTAGGGCTTTGTGACGAGGGTGATGATGATGCTTCCAAATATCTTCAACAGGTTGCAAATGCCGGGGTAGGACTGAGTCCCACCGGTTCTGACAAAGCGGAGTTTCATCAGGGACTCACCGAAAACAGCCTGGCTGAGGCAATTACAAAAGTTATTACAACAGAGTCCAGAAGCTGTATTTACGAACTTGACGGAACGGGAATCGCAGAAGGGAAAGAGACGTCGGGTACAGTATCTCTTGATGGTGTTTCATTAGAATTTAATAATGAAGAAAACGGATGGCGCCTTAAAAGTACAAGCGAATTTGAACTGCTTGGTACTGCCTGCAGTGATATTCAAATTGGAGAGCACCATCTGGAAGCAGACTTTCCCTGCGAATCAATAATCACCATTGACTGATTTTA